>JALRGF010000121.1 GCA_023253495.1 Verrucomicrobiales bacterium | reverse complement strand
TCTTCTCCGGCACGGGCGATCGTGTCGACCAACCCGTACAAATGATCTCCCCCGATGCCATGGTCGATTACCGTGCCCGCCGGCAGATCCCGTTTGGCATACGCAAAGACATCGTTCAACAGGTGTCGTCCGGGAGGAATGACCGGTCGGTGATCCAGTACGGCCTGCGCGATGGCTCGCGGCGTTTCCAGATGGCACAGGTGGTACGGGCGGAAAAAAAGGTGAAACGGGCCCTGACTGCTGACTTTGTAATAATCGAGATAAAACGCCTGCAGGGGGTTCCGGCACTCGGCCACCACATAGACACCACCGCCCGGCCAGGGCACCCCGACCGTATAATCGACCCGCCCCTCCATCCCATAACAGGCAAAATCAAAGGCCGTCAGAACCTCGCGCAAATCCCCCACCCGCGGCCCTTCCATACCCGGCCGGACCGGCGTCAGGCCGGCATAATTGCCGATCAGCGCCTGCTCGATGTTCATCTTCGTGCCGTCGGTGTATGACACTGTCTGCACCACACTCAGGCGCTGCCTCTCCGCCCACTCGCGCGCCGTGGCCGCCGTGGCCCGGCGGTTCAGGAACCCTTTCATGTTGCCCGCCTGAACGATCCGAAAACCCCAGAGTTCAATTTCATCAATCATCGTCGCCAGCACCCCGTGCTGGTCCCCGGCATCGCTCGTCACCACCACCCCCTGCCGCGCCGCCTCATGCGCCAGCAGCCGCCCCAGCGCCAGATCCACTTCCCCATTCATCAGAACCACATGCGCCCGGCGCGCTATCGCGGCCAGACCATGGCGCGCCGCCGCGGCAACCGTGTTGGTGCACTCAACAATGACATCCAGCTCAAGGTCGTTGTCCGCCTCAAGAAATCCAAGGGCGTCCCGGACGACCCACATCTCCCCCTCCCCCAGGCGCGGCAACTGCTTCGGATTTTCCACCCGCACCCCGGTCAGGCCGGCCGCCCGCACCGCTCTCGCCAGCGCCTCCTCGGATGTGTCCGCCATCAGAACCACCTTCATCCCGGGCGTCTGCGCGACCTGCATCGCCACCCCTGTCCCCATCGCCCCCACTCCGATCACCCCCACCCGGATGGATCGTCCTGAACTCGCGAGTTGCTTAAGTCTGTGAATCAAAGTGTTGTGGATTCATGGGTTTCTGCGGCAGAGAAACACCTCGCGGGAACCGGAGTTGTTTCTACGTAGAAATAGAAAGCCGCAGCTGTTTTTTGTGTAGCAAATGTGCGGATGGCGGCAAGCGGTTTTCGTCCGGCGCCGGCTCCTGACACCACTTCTCCCGCGTCCGCCGGCGTTCGCAGTCCTCCGCGCGCGGGCGCCTTTCCCGGTGCTACAGGGCGACCATGAAGGTGCAGGCCAGGCGGACAAAGAGGATTTCCGCCATGCTGACGCGGGCTGATTTCCTCAGTTGCTGAATGTGCTCCAGCAGTTCCGAAAGCAGGTTTCTTTCTTTGGACTGGGCGGGCTCGGTGTCGTCAAGCACATCCCTCACGGCCAGTTCCAGGGTGCGGAAATCATTGCCGGGGTCCAAGGCGAGCAGAAACCGGGCCGGAGCGATTTCCACCAGGTGCAGAAAGGGAATTTTTTTCAGACCGTCGCACGGTCCGACCACGATCAGGCCGGTATGCGTGCCGGTCCGGGCGACCTCGACATGCGGCTTGGTGTCGCCGTGGCGGAGTGCGGCATCGACCAACCGGACGATGGCCTGGCCACGATCCGGGCCGATGGTTTCGAGTTCGCGCAGGGTGCGCTCGGGCAGCGTCACGGTGACGGGACGGCTGGGTTCCTCGAATTTGGGCGGGCGACCGCCGGGGCGCTTGGTGTCAGGCATGGGGCAAACGAGGTTCCATCGGGCGGGGGAAGCGGGCCGGGGCTCGCTGGGATTTATGGCAAAATGGAGGCTACGCGGGAGCACCAGTTTGTCCACAGAAACCCCCCATGCCGGAATCGGGTCACGGGTCGCGGCGTGGTTTCCGCCCGGCGGGCGATCCGCCTTTCACGTCCGCCCCCGGTGATCCCCCACCGACTGTTTGCCACTTTCAGGTCGCCTGCGCCGGCCCGGATTCCGGTGCCTCACCCCGCCGGCATCAGGCTCGCGGCGCGACCACACAGGTAAGCAGCACGTCGCTTCGGAACCCGAGAT
>JALRGF010000106.1 GCA_023253495.1 Verrucomicrobiales bacterium | reverse complement strand
TGTCGATATTCCGCTGGGGCGCATCACGGTGGTGACCGGTCCGAGCGGATCGGGCAAAAGTTCACTGGCCTTCGACACCGTGTATGCGGAAGGGCAGCGCCGGTATGTGGAGACGTTTTCGCCGTATGTGCGTCAATTTTTCGAGCGGATGGACAAGCCGCTGGTTGACGACATCCGCGGCATTCCGCCGGCTGTTGCGATCGAGCAGACCAACGCGGTGCGCACGACGCGCTCGACGGTCGGCACAATGACCGAGATCAACGATTACCTGAAATTGTTGTTTCCGCGGGTGGCGGTGGCGAGTTGTCCGGAGTGCCGGGGCCCGGTGCGTCCGGACACGCCGCAGTCGGCGGCGCAGCGGGTGGTACGGGAGCTGGGGGGGCGGGAGGTGCTGGTTCTTTTCTCGGTGCCGGTGCCGGCGGGCACGGAGCCTTCTGATTTTCTGGCCTTTCTGCAGGGCCAGGGATTTTTGCGGATCCGGGTGCTGGGCACGGTGTACCGGACGGATGAGCCGGAGGCGTTTGACCGGCGGGTGCTGCCGGGGGCGGTGGAAGTGATCCAGGACCGGATGCGGGTGGAGGCGGGTGCGGATGGTGCGCCGCTGCCGCGGTTGCTGGAGGCGTTGGAGCAGGCGTTTCATTATGGCAAGGGGAAGGCGCGGGTGGTCGAGGCGGCGGCGGGCGGTGAGGGGCTGGCGTTTTCGCGCGGCTGGCATTGTGCGGCGTGTGATGTGGCCTTGCGCGAGCCGACGCCGGCCCTGTTCAGTTTCAACAATGCGGTGGGGGCGTGTCCGGTGTGCCGCGGGTTCGGGCGGGTGATCGGCATTGACTTGGACCGGGCGTTACCGGACCCGTCGTTGAGTTTGCGGGGCGGGGTGGTGCGCGCGTTTCAGGGCAGTGTGATGGCGGAGAGCCAGAAGGATCTGTTGCGCTGCGCGAAAGGGCGCGGGGTGGATGTGGATGTGCCGTTCGAGGACCTGCCCGAGGAGCACCGGCGCTGGGTGATCGAGGGTGACCGCGGCGATCCCGAAGAGGCGTGGCGCGAAGGCAGCTGGTACGGGGTGCGCGGGTTCTTCAAGTGGTGCGAAAGCAAGCTCTACAAGATGCATATCCGCGTCTTCCTGAGCCGGTACCGGGCGTACACGACGTGTGCGACCTGCGGCGGCGGCCGCCTGCAGCCGGAGGCGCTGCATTTCCGGATCGGCGGAGCCACGCTGCCCGACTGGTGGCAGATGCCGGTCGATCGTCTGGTGGCGGTGGTCGCCGCCCTCGCGGATCCGCCGCTGGATGCCACTGCGGAAATGCTCCGGTCGGAAATCGAGACGCGGCTGCGGTATCTCGAGCGCGTCGGGCTCGGGTACCTGACGCTCGACCGGGCGGCGCGCACGCTGAGCGGGGGCGAGGTGCAGCGGGTCAACCTGACGAGCTGCCTCGGCGCCAGCCTGGTGAACACGTTGTTTGTGATGGACGAACCGAGCGTCGGTCTGCACCCGCGCGACATCGGCCGCATGATCGGGGTGATGCGCGACCTGCGCGACAAAGGGAATACGCTGCTGGTCGTCGAGCACGAGGAAAGTGTGATTCGCGCGGCCGACCACCTGCTGGACATCGGGCCGGGGCGCGGGCTGGGCGGCGGCCGGCTTGTCTATGCCGGGCCGGTGGGCGGGACAGGAGGGACGGAGGGCCCGGCGGACTCATTGACCCTGGCGTATCTGGCGGGGGAAAAGACGATTCCGGTGCCGGCGCGCCGGCGTCCGCGGCGCGCGGGTCATCAGATCCGCGTGATCGGCGCAGCGCAGAACAACCTGCGGAAAATCGATGTGACCCTTCCGCTCGGTCTGCTCGTGGCGGTGACCGGGGTGTCGGGGTCGGGCAAGAGCACGCTGATTCACGACGTGTTGTATGCGAACTTGATGCGAAAACGCGGGCAGACGACGGAAAACGAACCCGGCCGCCTCCGCGAACTGCTGGGCGACACCCTGGTCGGCGACGTGGTGATGGTGGATCAATCGCCGTTGTCGCGCACGCCGCGGAGCACGCCGGCGGTGTACATCGGCGCCTGGGATGCCATACGCGCGTTGTTTGCGGGCACCCCGGAAGCCAAGGAGCAGGGGCTGACGGCGTCGTACTTCTCCTTCAACTCCGGCCGGGGCCGCTGCCAGCGGTGCCAGGGAGCGGGCTTCGAAAAAGTCGAGATGCAGTTTCTTTCCGACCTGTTTGTGAAGTGTCCGGCGTGCGACGGCACCCGTTTTTCGGCGGCGGCGCGCGCCTTCACCTTTGATGGCCTGGCGGTTCATGAAGTGCTTGATCTCACGGTGGCCGGGGCGCTGGCTTTTCTGGGCGACCGCAGTCCGGCGGCGACGTCGAAGCTGCGGCTGCTGGCTGATGTCGGGCTGGATTACCTGAAGCTCGGGCAGCCGCTGAACACGTTGTCGGGCGGGGAAAGCCAGCGGCTCAAGCTGGTGGCGCATCTGGCCGGGCAGGGTGGGACGGCGGTGCCGACGGACGCGACACCGACGGAAGCGATGCCGGGCGCGGAGGGCGGGTCACTGCTCCCGGTGCCGGCGCGCGGACATTCCGAGCGCGCCGCCGCCCCCGGTTCCCTGCTGATTTTCGACGAACCGACGACCGGCCTGCATTTTGATGACATTGCGGTGTTGTTGCGGGTGTTTCACCGGCTGGTCGACGCCGGCCACAGCCTGGTGGTCATCGAGCATAATCTGGATGTGATCCGCAATGCCGACTGGATTCTGGATCTCGGGCCGGAGGCCGGAGCGGCGGGCGGCGCGCTGGTGGCCGAGGGCCCGCCGGAGAGCGTTGCGGAGGTGGAGGCGAGTCATACCGGGCGGTTTCTGCGCGCGATGCGCGCGGGTGACGGGGCGGCTGCCTCGCGGCTCTGTGAGGAACTGCCGGCGGAACCGGCGGCGGTACGGGCGCAGGCGGATGCCGGCCGCGTGATTTCCGTGCACGGCGCGCGCGAGCACAACCTGAAGAACCTTTCACTGGAAATCCCCCGCGACCGGTTCGTCGTGGTCACCGGCCTGAGCGGCTCCGGCAAGAGCACACTGGCGTTTGACATCCTGTTTGCCGAAGGACAGCGGCGGTTCCTCGATTCGATGTCGCCGTATGCGCGTCAATTTGCCGAGCAGCTCGAGCGTCCGGACATCGACCTGATTACCGGGCTGCCGCCGACGGTGGCGATCGAGCAGCGGCTGACCCGCGGCGGCGGCAAATCGACGGTGGCCACGGTGACCGAGGTGTATCATTTCCTGCGGCTGCTCTACGCCAAGGTCGGCACGCAGCACTGCCCGGACTGCGAAGTGCCGGTGACCTCGAAAACGACCGCGGAAATCGCCGAAGCGATCGCGGCGATGGCCCGGAAGGGAGCGGTCAAGGTGCTTGCCACCGTGGTCAAAGGCCGCAAGGGGTTCCACACCGAGGTGGCGGAGTGGGCCGGGCGTCAGGGGTTCACCGAGCTGCGGGTCGACGGACAATTTGTGCCGGTCGCGGGTTTCAAAAAGCTCGCCCGTTTCCGCGAACATACCATCGATGTGGTGGTGGCGGCGCTGGCGCGCGGACCGCAGTCGCTGCGCGCACTGGAGGAAGTCGTCGAACGCGCGCTGGCCGCCGGCAAGGGGGCGCTGCGGGTCCTCGACCACACGCGGCACCTGCGGGTCTTCAGCAGCGAGATGAGTTGTGCGGGGTGCGGTATGTCCTTCGAACCGCTGGACCCGCGTCTGTTTTCCTTCAACAGCCCGCACGGGTGGTGCGGCGAATGCCGGGGGTTCGGCACGGTGCCCGAGCGTGCCGAGCTGTCTCCCGGCCACCCGGACGAGTCGATGCTGGAAGCCGAGCTCCGCGACGAGATGCGGGCGTCCGAGGATGATGAGGACCGTCCGCGGTCGGTCTGTCCGGAGTGCGACGGCTCGCGCTTGAATGCGGTGGCGCGGGCGGTGCGGGTGCACGGGGTGCGTTTGGAGGAACTGGTCCAGCTGTCGGTCAGCGAGCTGGCTGAGGCGGTGGCGAAGCTGTCGTTTGAGGGGCGCGATGCGGTGATCGCGCGCGATATTGTCGTGGCCATCGCGCAGCGGATGCAGTTCATGGAAAAAGTCGGGCTCGGCTACCTGCAGTTGAGCCGGGCGGCGCGCACGCTGAGCGGCGGCGAGAGCCAGCGGATCCGCCTCGCCGCGCAGCTTGGCAGCAACCTGCGTGGGGTGCTGTACATTCTTGATGAACCGACGATCGGGCTGCATCCGCGCGACAACGTGCGTCTGCTCGACACCCTGACCGCCCTGCGCGACAAGGGGAACAGCGTGCTGGTGGTTGAACATGACGAGGACACCATGCGGCGCGCCGACCGCATTTACGACCTTGGTCCGGGGGCCGGCATGTTTGGCGGGGAGCTGGTGGCGCAGGGCACGCTGGCCGAGGTCTGCGCGCATCCGGGATCGCCGACCGGTCAGACGCTCAAGGCGCCGATGCCGCATCCGCTGAGTGGATCGCGCCGCCCGGTGCGACCGCTGGAACCGGTGGTCGGCACCCTCAAGGCCGCTCCCGCGAAGGCGGCGCGGAAAAAGACGAAGACCGTGCGTCAGAAGACCGATGCCGCCGCCGCGGTTCCCGCGGAACCGGAGGAGGCCGCCACCGGCTGGCTCACCCTCACCGGCTGCCGCGCCAACAACCTGCGGGACGTGACGATCGCGCTCCCGCTGCAGCGGCTCACCGTCATCACCGGAGTTTCCGGCAGTGGGAAATCGTCGTTCATGCGCGGCGTGCTCCAGCCGGCGGTGAGCTCCGCGCTCGCCGGGAAAAAGCCGAAGGCACAGGCGACGTGGCAGTCGCTGACCGGAGCCGACGGGCTCGATGCGGTTTACGAAGTCGACCAGTCACCGATCGGCAAGACCAGCCGCTCCACGCCGGCGACGTACATCGGGATTTTTGATGAGATCCGGAAGCTGTTTGCCGGTCTGCCGGAGGCGCGGATGCGCGGGTTCACGGCGAGCCGGTTTTCCTTCAATACCGAGGGCGGACGGTGCGAAGCGTGCAAGGGAAATGGCCAGCAGAAGCTGGAAATGGCGTTTCTGCCGGCGAGCTGGCTGCCGTGTGATGAGTGCCACGGCCTGCGCTACAATGCGGCCACCCTCGAGGTCGAATACAACGGTAAAAACATCGGCCAGGTGATGCGGCTGACGATCGAGGAGGCGGCGGAATTTTTCGCCGCCGTGCCGTCGATCGCCCGCACGCTGCGCCTGCTGGTCGATACCGGCGTGGGCTACCTCCAGCTCGGCCAGCCGAGCCCGACGCTCAGCGGCGGCGAGGCGCAGAGGATCAAGCTGGTGACCGAACTGACCCGCGGGCTCGGGCGCAGCGAGCGCACCCGCCTGCGCCAGAACCGCACGCCGCGGGGCAGCCTGTATCTCATTGAGGAACCGACTATCGGGCTGCACCCGCAGGATGTGCGGCGGTTGATCCATGTGCTGCACGGGCTGGTCGAGGACGGCCACACCGTGGTCGTCATCGAGCACAACCTGGATGTGGCCGCGGAGGCCGACTGGGTGCTCGACATCGGACCGGAAGCCGGCGACGGCGGCGGTTGCCTGGTGGCCGAGGGCACGCCGGAAGCGGTGGCGGCTTGCCGCGACAGCCGCACGGCTCCGTTTCTCCTGGCGGTTCTCGCGGCGGGGCGGCCGTGAGGCGGCGTGATGCTCGTGACGGGTGAGGGGTTCGGAGGGTTTGTGTGTCCGGGAAGCACAGAACCACCCGGCCCGGGCGATGTCACGCTTCCCAGGCGCGCTTTTTGCCGGGGCGCGGTGCTTCGGGCGCCGCTGGAGCTTCGCTGACCGGAGGGGCGGGCTCGGGCTCGTGCGCCGGGCTGGGCGATGGGCTCGCCGCCTGCCACGAGCGGGGCTTGCCTCCTGCAGACGCCGAGGACGCGTCGGTGGTCGTAACGACCGGGCCGTCACGGCGCGGCCCCTCGACGGTGGACACCTCCGTCGTCCATTCGTTGGCGGGGGTGGGACTATCCTTGTCCCAGGCTCGCGGACGGGAAGAAGCCGGAGCGGGAGAAGCCGGTTCGGAAGGGCCGGTGGTGCCCGGCCGGGCGGCGGTGGCCGGCCGGCCGCCGAGGAAGCGGGCGGCGGCGAATCCGAGCACGGCACCCGCCAGACCGCCGAGCACTCCGGCGGCGAGCACCCAGGTCCATCCCGGGCCGCCGGTTTCGGCTACGTGCCACGAGTTGGTCGATGGATCCATGACGGCCTGGTGCCGGAGCAGGCGCCACGCGCCCTCCTCTTTCCGGGCCACGGCGGACCAATGGGTGGTGAACGTGAGGTTTTTGCCCGCTTGGGCGGACGCCTGATTGAACGTACGGCCGCTCAGGGCCGCGAGCTCCCCGCTGACCTCGATGGCCGGGTCCACGGTCACCTCGACCGTCTGGTAGCGGGTACCGCGGCCGACCATAATGCGCAGGGCGTTTTCCGCTTTGTTCAGATCGGTGTAACCCGCGATGAGCTGGCCATTCGGCAGCGCGGCCGAAAACCCCTTGGCGAGCCGCGCGCGGATCCCTGATTTCGACACCTCGCCGCTGCGGATGGCGCGCTCATAGCTCGTGACCAGATCCCGCAGCGCGTCCTGCTCGGCGGGGGTGGCCGGAGCGGCGGACGCCGGGGCGGCGGCGAGCAGCAGGCCGAGGATGGGAACGACACATCGATTCATGACGGCGCTCAGCGTACCGGTTTCCGCCTTGCTGTCATGCGGCTGATTCTTGTCTGGTGCTGCTGATGCGGTGGCGGGTCAAAGTGGCGACGAAGAGTCACGGTCGGATCTGCAGCCGGAGAAATCGTTTTCCGCCGGCACCGGCGGGCACGGTGGCCTTGACCTGCTGGTAAGTGCCGTCGTCGCTCACCACGGATTGCTCAACTCCGGCGGTCGACCACGTGGCCAGGGTGTCGCTCCACTCAACCTGGAAGGAGGCACCGGCGGCAGCGGCCGCGGTACTTCGGGAGTAGAGGAATTCCAGGCGGTCGGCGATTTTCCTCAGCTGGGGGGCGGTCGGTCCGAGAATATCCAGCGCGCTGCGCGTGGTGAAGGTCCACGCGATACTGTAGCGTGTGCCTTGGGAATTGATAGCATACGCCTTGAAGATGTAGCTGGTGGACGGCGTGAGGCCGGTGAGGGAGGTGGTGAAGGCGCCGGTGGTACCGGCGACCTTTACCGCGGTCACGCCGGTGCCGCCGATTATCGGATTCCGGTTGGCGGCGTTGGTTGAAAAAACCACGCCGCGTTCGGTGATGCGGGCGCCTCCGTCCGCGGTCACCGTGCCACCCAGGGTGGCCTCCCTGGCTGTGATCGCAGTGGCCGCGGGCGAGTGGATCAACGGGGCGGCGAGCACGGGCAGGGTGGTTCCGTTCAGGGTGACGCCGGTGGTTCCGGCCGGCCGCAGGCCGGGCAGAGCGAGGATGCCGGTCGAGCCGCGGGTGATCAATGAATTAGGCCTGGTGTCCGTATCGCGGAACGACGCGAGCACCGGCGCCGAGAT
>JALRGF010000090.1 GCA_023253495.1 Verrucomicrobiales bacterium | reverse complement strand
CGCCACCGAAGGCATTTTCAGCATGGACGGCGACCGCGCCCCGCTCCGCGAAATCACCACCCTCTGCCGGTCCCGCCACGCCCTGCTCCTGGTCGATGAAGCTCACAGCTTCGGCCTCTGCGGCCGCGACGGCCGCGGGCTGGCTGACGAATCCGGGGTGGCCCAGGCCGTCGACCTCCACTTCGGCACCCTGAGCAAGGCCGCCGGGCTGAGCGGCGGGTACGTCGCCGGCTCCGGCGCTGCCATCGATCTCATCACCAACCGCGCGCGCTCGCTGATCTACTCGACCGCCCCGCCCCCCGCCGTGGCCGCCGCCGCCGACTTCGTCATCCGCGAGATTTTTTCCCGTCCGCTCGGGGCGGAACTGCGCCAGCGCGTCTGGACCCACACCGCCCGCCTCGGCCACCGCCTGTCCACGCGCCTCCCGCACCCGCCGGCCAGCCCGATTTTCCCGCTCCTGCTCGGCACCGAGGATGCCGCCCTGCAGGCCGCCGCCGCCCTGCAGGCCGCCGGTTTCTTCGCGCCGGCCATCCGCCCGCCCACCGTACCCCGCGGCCAGTCGCGCCTCCGCCTCACCCTTTCCGCCGCTCACACCGACACCCAGATCACCGCGCTCGCCGACGCCCTCGATTCCCTGCTGCCGCCCACCGCGCTCTCGGCTCCCACCGCACCCACCGCACCGCCCGCCGCTGCCACCCCGTCCCCCGCCATCCATTCATGATCATTCCCTTTCAGCAGGACGACGCCCTGCTCGACGACATCCGCCACGCCTCCGCCGACGCCGGCACTTTTCACCTCTGGTGGCTCGGCCAGAGCGGATTCCTGCTCAAGTGGCAGCACCACCACCTGCTCTTCGATCCCTATCTCTCCGACTCCCTGACCGAAAAATACGCCGGCACCGCGAAGGAACACATCCGGATGACCGGGCGCTGCATCGACCCCGCCCGCCTCACCATGGTCGATGCCGTCACTTCCAGCCACAACCACACCGACCACCTCGACGCCGCCACCCTCGGGCCGCTCGCCGCCGCCCGGCCCGGACTGCCGCTGGTTCTCCCGGAAGCCAATCTCGATTTCGCCCGCCAGCGACTCGGCGACGCACCGCTCACCCTCACCCCGGTGGACGATTCCGGCACCGTGGAGGTCGCCGGCTTTTCCATCACCGGCCTCGCCGCCGCCCACAATACCATCGAACGCGACGCCCAAGGCCGCTGTCACTTCCTGAGTTTTTTCGTGCGCTTCGGGCCGTGGTCGGTCTTTCACAGCGGCGACACCCTCTGGCACGACCACCTGCCCCACCGGCTCATCCATTACCAGCCGACCATCGTCCTACTCCCGATCAACGGTCATGTCCCCGCCCGCGGCGTGGCCGGCAACCTGAATGGCACCGAGGCCGCCGCCCTCGCCCGCTGCTGCGGCGCCGCCCTCGCCATTCCCCACCATTTCGACATGTTCACCTTCAACACCGCCAGTCCGGAGGAATTCACCACCGCCTGCCACCGGCTCCAGCAACCCCACCGCGTCCTCCGCTGCGGCGAAAAAATCTCCTGGCCCCAGCCCCCGCACCCATGAAAAGCATGACCGGATTCGGACGCGGTGCGGTCGTCGCCGGCGGCTGGCGGTTCTCCGTCGAACTGGCCTCCGTCAATCGCAAACAAGGCGAAATCGTCATCACGCTGCCCCGCCCATGGCAGGCGCACGAAGCCGCCCTCCGCCAGCAGATCGCCGAACGCGTCGCCCGCGGCCGCGTCGTCGTCACCATCCAGGTCGAACGCACCCGCGGCCCGCAGGAAAAACTGCGCGTCGACCTCCCCCTCGCCCGCGCCTACGCCGATGCCCTCGGCCAGATCGCCCGCGCCCTCGGCACGCCGCTCCAGCCGCAGGCCGCTGACCTGCTCCGCGCCCCCGGCGTCATCGCCCTCGAGGAACCGGTGCCCGACGGTCCCGAGGTCGGCCCGGCCCTCGCCAAGGCCACGGAGCGCGCCCTCCGCGCCTTCGACGCCTCCCGCCTCGCCGAAGGCACCGCCCTGCGCCGCGACCTCGAATCCCACCTCAAGGAGCTCCGCCAGCTGCACACAAAAATCAGCGGACGCGCCCCCAAAGTCACCGCCCACCACCGCCAGGCGCTGCAGCGCCGTCTCCACGAGGCCGGTCTGCCGGTCCGCCTTGACGACGACCGGCTGGTCCGCGAAATCGCCCTCTTCGCTGACCGCTCGGACATCAGCGAAGAACTGGCCCGCCTCGCCAGCCACCTCGACCAGTGCGCCGCCACCCTGCGCCAGACGGAACCGGCCGGTCGCCCGCTCGACTTCCTCAGCCAGGAACTCCACCGCGAACTGAACACCATCGGCAGCAAGGCGTCCGACGCCGGCATCGCCCACCTCGTCGTCGCCGGCAAGAGCACAGTGGAAAAATGGCGCGAACAGGTCCAGAACATCGAATGACTCCGCCCCCCGTCACCGGCCTGCTCGGCGTCGTCTCCGGCCCGTCCGGCAGCGGCAAAACCACCCTCTGCCGCGCCGCCGGCCTCGCCGAAAACGCCCACTACAGCATCTCCGCCACCACCCGCCCGATCCGCCCGGGCGAGGTCGACGGCCGGGATTACCACTTCCTCACCGAAGAGGACTTTCTCCGGCGCGTCGAGCTCGGCGAATTTCTCGAACACGCCACCGTCTTCGGCCGCCACTACGGCACCCTGAAATCCGAAGTCCTCCCGCGCCTCGCCCGCGGCCAGGATGTGCTCATGGACCTCGACGTCCAGGGGGCCGCTGCCGTGCGCCGGCACCCGGATGAACGGGTCCGTCTCGCCCGCTTCGACGTCTTTCTCCTCCCCCCGTCGATGACCGAACTCAAGGCGCGTCTCGCCGGCCGCCATACTGACGCCCCGGATGTCCAGGCCCGGCGCCTCGCCGCCGCCCTCGAGGAAATCACCCACTGGTCCGCTTACGACTACACCCTGCCCAGCGGCTCCCGCGACGAGGACCTCGCCCGGTTCCGCGGACTGCTCGCCGCGGAACGGCTGCGCTCGCGGCGGTACGGTGGGCCGGTGGGGTTCGAGGGGGCGGGGCTGTAGAGAGACCTGAGGGATGCGAGGGACCTGAGGAACGGGCCGGCGGACGGGCCGGCTCCTCCGCGATTACAAACCATCCCGGGATTGTGTAATTGTGGTCTGGCTGCCGGCGGCGCTATGCGGTACTGTTGGATCATTGTGGAGTCATTCCGGCGGCGCGGGTGCGTCATTCCGGTCTCCGCCTCCACCCCTCAAGCCTCTCCGCACCCACCGCCGCCATGGAACAACTCCAGACCCTCGCCATCGCCCTCGGGCTGTCTTCGCTCGTCGGGCTCCGGCTCTACCTCACCGTCTTCCTCACCAGCCTCGCCATCAACCAGGGCTGGCTGAAACTCCACACCAGCTTCGAGTCGCTCGGCATCCTCGGCAGCGACGCCGTGCTCATCGCTTCCGGCGTCCTGCTCGTGCTCGAATTCATGGCCGACAAGGTCCAGGGGTTTGATTCGGTCTGGGACAGCATCCACACCGCCATCCGCCCGCTCGGCGCCACCATCCTCGCCCTTCAGGTCCTCGGCGACTGGCCCGCCGAAGCCAAGGTCATCGCCGCCCTCTGCGCCGGCGCCGTCGCCCTCACCGTCCACTCAGCCAAAGCCGGCACCCGCCTGCTCGTCAATACCTCCCCCGAACCGGTCTCCAACATCGCCGTCAGCACCGCCGAAGACCTCGCCGTCGCCGGCCTCTTCACCCTGCTCATCACCAACCCGCTGCTCGGCGGCGCCATCCTCCTCGTCGGCGTGGCCGCCTGCGCCTGGTTCACCCCAAAAGCGTACCGCATGGCCAAATCCACCGCCTGGCTGCTCTGGCAACGGCTCACCCGCACCGCCACCATCCCCGCCCACGCCCCGCTGCCACGCCAGCTCTCGCCCGACCACGACATCCTCGTCAGCAACGCCCTCGGCCACGACGCCGCCGTCGATTGGGCCGTCGAATCCCTCAGCAGCCGCACCAAAGGATTCCGCGGCCTCTCCAACAACCGGTTCGGCCTGCTCGTCGCCACCAGCACCGACCCCGACACCCTCGTCTTCCTCGCCAAGCGGCTCATCGGACGCACCGTCGTCCGCCTCCCGCTCGCCGGCTGCCACTTCGTCCGCCAATCAACCTTCCTCAGCGAAAACCTCGTCATCTACCACCGCGAATCCCGCCGCCGCGCCGTCTTCCGCTTCCCCAAAGCCGAAGAAGCCATCGTCATCCGCCTCGTCGATGACCTGCGCGCCCGCACCGCCCCCCAAATGCCGGCCGCCCCGGCCCCCCAGCCGTTCCCCGATCGGCTCGCCAGCCCGGTCCTCACCGGCGGCGCCAACTAGTACGCCGGAACACCCGCGCAGGCCTCCCCCAATCCCCCGCCTTCCCCCGCCTTCCCCCAAGCCCTTCGCCCCTCCCGGCGAAGGGCTTTTTGCGGCCTCAAGTACCTGGGACAGGGGTCGAACCTGCACTCCTTGCGGAACCAGATCCTAAGTCTGGCGCGTCTGCCA
>JALRGF010000082.1 GCA_023253495.1 Verrucomicrobiales bacterium | reverse complement strand
CGACCCCTGCTCCGGCCGCGGCGGCCGGAGCCCGCGCCCTCAACGCGGATCTGATCATCCGCCGGGACCCGGCGGCAGCGGCCCGCGCCCAGCTGCCCTCCGTCTACGCGCCCACCCGCCCGCGCACCGGCCTGAACCGTTTCCCTTGGAAAACGGACATTGTGACCACGGTCTTCTGGATCGGTGAGCCGTCGACCGGAGTGACCGCGGCCTGCAATACCAAAAGCTCATGGGACACCGCGTGGCAGGAGACGTACGGGGGCTATGACGACCCGGATCCGGGAGCGCGCCGTTGGGATTTCAGCCCGAAGACCTTCGAGCCCCGGCAGAACCCGTTTTACATCGCGCTGCCATTCAACGACGTCACCAACCGCGAAATCGCCTCCACCGTCATTCCCTGGTTCGCCTCGACCCCGCGACGGTCCCAATACGACAGCGTCATCAAGGGCCGCTGGGTGGCCATCCGCCTCGGTAAAAAAATCTGCTATGCCCAATGGGAAGACGTCGGACCGTTCGAGACCGACGACTGGGCCTACGTCTTCGGCAAAAACCCCCAGCCGAAAACCACCAGGAACAACGGCGTCGGTCTGGACGTCTCCCCGGCCGTCCGCGACTACCTCGGGCTGGTCAGCGGGGTGCGCTGCGACTGGCGGTTCTGCGAGGAATCGGAGGTGCCCGACGGCCCATGGCGGAAATTCGGCACCAACAACCCGTTTGTGAAATCCCGGGACCGGCAGCTCGCCGACCGCATGACGCGCCTCGCCGACCTCGAACGCCAACGCGAGGAATGGCTCCGGAACGCGCGCTCCACGGTGAGCGGCGGCCAGCGCTAGCCGCCCGGCCCGCCGTCAAGCGGTCAGACCGGCCGCCGCGACTTGACCCACGGCCCGCCATGCGCCTGTGTGGTCCATGGCTCTTGAAAAAATCTCCTCGGTCGCCGGCACCGCCGTGTATGTCCCGGGCAACGACATCGACACCGACCGCATCATCCCGGCGCGTTTCATGAAGTGCGTCACCTTCGACGGGCTCGGCGAGTACTTTTTTTACGACGTTCGGAAAAACCCTGATGGCACCGACACCGCCCACCCGCTCAACGACCCGCGGCACGCCGGCGCCCGCATCCTCGTCACCGGCGCCAATTTCGGATGCGGATCGTCACGCGAGCACGCTCCGCAGGCGCTCTACCGCTTCGGCCTGCGCGCCGTCATCGCCGAAAGTTTCGCCGAAATTTTCTTCGGCAACTGCGTGACCCTCGGCATCCCGTGCGTCACCGCCGCCCACGACGACGCTGTGGCCCTCGGCGCCCTGATCGCCGAAAACCCGTCGCTGCCGGTTGTCGTCGACGTCGAGCGCAGCCGCGTTTTCTACGGTCTGGACGGCGCCCGGAACTTCCCGGTCCACATCCCCGAAAGCGCGCGCGAAGTGCTCCTCAACGGGAAATGGGACCCCATTGCCGATCTGCTCGAAGGAGAGGCCGCTGTCGCGACCACCGCGGGCCGACTCCCGTACATGACGCGCTGAGTGGCCTCCGGCCGCCCCGCCCGCCCCGGTCCGGGCAAACCGCGGCCGCGCGGGCAACACGATAGTCCGCGCACCGCCCGGCAGCGCGGCATCGCCGGCCCGGATGCCGGAGGAAATTCCGGAATTCCGCAGAATTTGCTCCCCCACCCGTCAAAAACCGGCTACTGATTAACCCTTGTTTCCCGCCCAACCTCTCTCTGGCGTTTTGTCGAAACTGTCACACTCTTTTCCTCCGCCCACGCCAGTCCGCGGCCAGTCCCGGTACTCTCTGATTGTTCCTTCACTCACCCCCTGACGCCGAATCCCCGCCATGAGCGCCACCGCCACCGCCGGACCCACCGCCTTTTCCCATGCGGGAACCACGGTCTCCCCCGGCGTTTCCGGCACCACGGCCGCCGCTCCGGCCGCCCCCCTCGAACGCCTTGGCCCCAGCGGTCAGGGGCCGAGCCGCAAGGGCGCCAAGGACCTCATCATCGAGCGCTTCGAGCAGAAATTCATGCTCCACCCGCGGCTGGTCGCCCCGGTCCGGGAATTCATCCGCCCGTTCTGCATCCCGGACCCCAACGGCCGCGGGGACATTCCCGAGTACATCGTCACCACCCTGCAGCTGGACACCCCGCTGATGGACCTCGCCCTCGCCAAGGAACGCAAGGCGTTCTCACGGTTCAAGCTGCGCATCCGCACCTACGGCACCGACGCCCCGCCCAAAGCCCCCATCTTCCTTGAGATCAAACGCAAGGTCGGCAATGTCATCATCAAAAGCCGCGCCAAACTCAACCGCGCCACCTACCACGAAAAAACCGTCACCCACCCGGACACCGCCGCCCTGCTCAAAACCCCCAAGGACAACGCCGTCCAGCTCGAATTCTGCCGCGTCGTCAATGAGATCGGCGCCCGCCCGAAAATCCTCATCCGCTACATCCGCGAAAGCTACTTCGGCGCCAACGACGACTACGCCCGCATCACCTTCGACCGCCGCATCAGCTACCGCCGCACCCGCGAATGGCTCCTGCCCGGCCCTGAGGTGGCCGCATGGAAATACTGGCGTCCGATGGACGTCCAGGAAGCCTTCCGGCGCGACTACGCGGCCTACATCTTCGAGCTCAAATCCATGCGCGACTCGCCCACCTGGATGCTCGAAACCATCGAACGCTTCAACCTCGTGAACACCGGATTCTGCAAGTACGCCACCGCCTGGCGTCTGGAAACGCTCCAGCGCGGCTTCACCTACACCATTGAAGGCGCGAACACCACCTATTGACAGGCCCCGCCGCGCCTGCTCTTACTGGCCGCGCTTCGCCACCCGCCCTGTCCGCCCGCCGGCCCCGGCCCCCGCTTACCGCCCCGATTTTCGCTGATGCAACCCATAGAACTCGACCCGCTTTTCAACGCCCTCGGCTCCACCCGCTCGCTGGAACCCCTGGAGGCATTCTACTCCCTCTGCGTCGCCTTCATTCTCGGACTGGTCCTGGCCAACATCTACCGCTGGACCCACCAGGGGTTTTCCTACGCCCGGTCTTTCCTGCACACCCTGGTCCTCGCCACCATCGTCGTCTGCATCATGATCATGGCCATCGGGAACAACATGGCCCGCGGCCTCGGTATCCTCGGAGCCATGGCCTTCGTCCGCTTCCGGACCCCGATCCGCGACCCGCGCGACATCATCTTTCTCTTCGCCGCCCTCGCCATCGGCATTTCCTGCGGAGCCCAGGTCTTCATGATCGCCATTCTCGGCAGTCTGTTCTTCTGCTTCGCCGCCATGTTCCTCGCCTGGTCGCCATTCGCCTCGCGCCGCGAATTCGAAGGCCTGCTCCGCTTCATGCTGCCCGCCGGCGGCCGCGGCATCGAACGCCTCAACGAAATCGCCAGCCAGTACTGTGCCTCCTGCGAAATGATCGCCATGCGCGAGGCCATCCAGGGCGAGGTGCTCGAATATTCGTATCAGGTCCGCCTGCTCGACCCGTCCTACAAAGTCGATCTCGTCGACGCCGTCGCCAAAATCCCCGATATCTCCGAAGTCAGCCTGATCATGCAGCGGACCACGGTGGAAATCTGACCCGCTTCACCCTTCCTTCCGGTATACTGAAAGACGTTTTCACCACCCGCACCCCGCACGATCCCAAGGAATGAGCGAGTTTCACCCCAACCGCGT
>JALRGF010000044.1 GCA_023253495.1 Verrucomicrobiales bacterium | reverse complement strand
CAGGGTTCGGGTCGGTCGGCCTTGCCAAGTAGCGTCTGACCTGCATGGCCACGCACGCTGACACCCCCGCCGCACCCTCAGGAATGCCCGCCCCCGACCCGCCGCCAGATAAAAAAATCACTGTCCTCGGAAAAGGCGGCGTGCATCGCGCCTTCAATCGTCCGGTCCCAGGCGGCCCGGCGCTCGCGCAGACGGCGGTCCGCTTCCGGCAGGCCGTCAAACTGACGCCGGAACGCCCGCGCATCCAGCGCCACCGCCATCACCCCGAGATCGTCACGCGCCGCACCAGCCGCGCGCGCATCGAGGGCGCGGACGAGCTCGCCATGCACTTCCCGTTCGGGCGTGGCGGAGAGCGACATCAGGAGGACGAGGCGCGGCGACGGCCGGGGCGGCCCGGACTTGGTCGGAACCGGCCACGCGAGGGCGTCCACACCGTCATCCTCTTCGCCGTAGGCGAGCATCGGCCGGATGTCGATGGCCCCGGTGTCCGGCCAGATTCTGCGGACCACCCCGCGGAGGTCGGACAGCCGTGAGGCTTCGGGATCGGCGGCGAAGGGCAGGATGCTCACGGCGATCCCCTGGCCGCCGGCCTGCCGGACGAGCGAGGCATGCACCGCGGCGAGTGCCGGTTCGACCGGCGCGTGCGAGCGGATCCGCCGTTCGCGCCGCAGCATCAGCGCGATCAGACCGAGCCGCGGCAGCCCGATAAAGAGCAGGGCGGTCAGCGCATACAGGTGGATCCAGCCGGCGGCACTTTCCCGCTCGGCCGGCGGCAGTTTTTCCTGATCATGAATATTGAGCCGCTGCATGGCCTCGCCCGCCGGGATGTCGCGACCCAGCACGAGTGCGGCCGGCCCGAGCGCGGTGCGCAGCACGCTCGAAACCGCGGGGGCGCGCAGAAACGTGCTTTCCCACGCCGCCTTGTATTCGGCCGAGAGACCGCGGGCGTACATGCCGGCGACCAATCCGGCCGCCAGGGCCACGGCGCCGGCGTGAAAGGCGAGTTCCACCCAGAGTCCCGCCTGCGCGCGCATCACCCGCAGCCACTTTTCCCAGAAGGCGCGGCGGGCGACCGCCACCACCGCCGCCGCCCCCTGCGGCAACGAACCGGCAGGCAGCGAGCCCTGGTCCACGCGCACCCCGGCCCCGCGCAACAAAAGACGGTTCAACCAACCACCCAGCCCACCCGGCACCCGGCCGTCCGTGGACGCTCCGGCCCGTCCCGGAACCAGCTCGACCACCAGCCAGACCAGATACACCACCGCATTCCACAGCACCAGACCGAGCAGCGGGATCGAAAGCAGGTTGACCACCTTGCCGGCCCCCAACTGGTGGGTCAGAAACCCGAGCAGGCCGGCCACCACGGTCACGCCGGCGACCAGCCACCATCCATGCAGAGGGCGCTCCGCCCCGGCCACCACCTCCTGCACACACGCGGCGGCCCGGGTGCCGCGCAGCAGGTGATCAGCCCGGCGCCCCAGCGCCTCATCCCGGGCGGCCCGCCCTTCGGCCGCCTCCACCCGCCCGGCCATACTGGCTTCACGGCGGTCGTCGAGCGACACGACCACACCGTGGACGTCCGCCTCCTCGACTTCGTGCAATGCCAGCACCTTGATGGCCGATTCCGTTCGCATGGGGTCAGTGCCCAGCGCCATGCCACGGATTTGATCCGTGCGCAAGCCGGGTCAGGCTCCGGCGGGCCGAGGCGGGCCGCCGCTTGCGAAAGCGGCACCCGCCGCCGTCCGCCGGGCGGCTCCCTTCCGCCCGGGCCGCTGGTTCAGCGGTTGGCCCGGACGCGGTAGAATGTATCCGGCTGCGCCGGGTTGTAGTAGAACGACTGCCCGGCCGTGCCGGTGAACGTCAGGGACGAGGAAGTGGCCACCGCGGTCTGAAGGTCGGTCCATGATGCCAGGGTGGTCGATTGCTGCAGCGTGTAAGACGCTCCGGGCGTCGCCTGCACGCTCAGACTCAGGCTGCCGTCGGCATTGACGGTCAGACCGCCGGCCAGAACCGGCGCTGGCGGCGCGACTGCCGAGACCAGCGGCAGGCCGGTGGAATCCGGGATGCTTGGCCATCCGCCGTTGCGCAACCCCTGAACCGGCACGCAGCCGCCGGGGATGTCGCGGGTGGCGAAGATTTCGATGTACGACCCGCCGCCGTCTTCCCAGAACGTCGCGCTGATCGGGTACTCGCCGGCTGTCAGGAAGATGCGGCCGACGGTGCTGCTGTCACCGGTCGGCACATCGGTGGTCAACGTGCCGAGGTCGGCGCGCGGCTGGACCGTTTCATTCAGGCGCCAGTAACCGACGGGCCCGTCGGCCAGAACCAGTGAATGATACGGCGTGGGGCGGTTGGCGTTGATGCCATTCTGATAATGCGCCGCGATGGCGGCCTCGCTCAGCACCGTGTTGTAGATGGCGACCTCGTCGAGATCGCCGTTGAAGAGCCAATCACCGAACCCGCGTTTGCCAAGGAGCAGCGGGGCGGCAAAATTCGCCTTGGGAGCGGTCGGGGGTGTGACCTCGGCCACTTTGGCACCGTTGACATAGAGCACCTGGTCGGTCCCGTTCCAGACGGCCACCACATGCTGCCAGGCCCCTTCCACGGCCGATCCGGCCGCTTCGGCGATGGTGTAGAACGGCGCTCCGTCGGTGTAGCCGAGGTAGAACTGCCAGGTGTCGTTGTTGAGGCGAAGCACGTAGCCGCTGCGGTCGTTGCCGTTGGCCGGGTTCTGATTGGTGCCGGCGATCATCGAGTTGACGGCAGCCTGGGCACCGCTGGTCAGGTTGGCCGGCTTGGCCCAGAGTTCGATGGTGAACGGAGCGGCATCGCCCTCGGCAGTGATCGGGTTGAGTGCGGGCAGGAAAGGCACGGTGACCTTCGGTCCGCCGTTGGGAGTCGCCTTCACGGCGGTGTCGGAGCTGCCGACCAGTGCGCCCGGTTGTTGGAAGACCACGGAAGTGTTGGGGTCGGAGTGGGCGGCGGCACCGGCGCTGCCGCTGTTGAGGGCCGGGGTGTTGGCGCGGCCGATGAGGCCGGCTCCGGTCGCATTCTCGACCAGCGCGGAGAAACCTGCATGGACACCGCCGATGCTCAGGCGCGTGCCGTCATCCCCCTGGAACCCGATGAGGTAGTCACCATCCTCGGGAATGCGCAGGGTGCCGCTCATGCGCATGCCATAGCGGTTGTCGTCGGCCGTCGTATTCCGCGGCCACGGCACGTCGCCGGCCACCCGGCCGGTCCCCCCGCTCTCCGGATCACGGAAATTGATCATCGGCCAGAGCGAGGTGGCGGCGGCGGCATCCGCCGCGACCGCGGCATCCACGGCGGCGTCGGCCCCCGGGACGGTCATGACCGAAACCCCGTTGGCCTCGGTGCTCAGGACCGTCCAGTCACCGACCATGGAAGGATATGGGATCGGGGTGGTGCGGGTGGTGGTGTATCCGACGGCGCGCCAGTCGGTGGTGTCCTCGTTGTTTGGATAAAACCCCTTGGCGGAACTGACCTGATACCAGAAGCCGCCGACCCCTTCCCAGGTGACGTATTCAACATGATAAACCCCCGCCAGCAGATGAATCACCCCGCGGGTATTGTGGTCGCCGGTGCCGACCGGAAAATAAATGATGTTCGGCTGCGCGGCATCCACCGACCCCGGCCCGCCGACGGCGACAAATGACGGATGCGGTCCGCTTTCCGCCTTGATGCGGAACATGAAACCGTCGTCACCGCGGAAATTGAACGTGTAGTCCGCTTCTTCGGTGACCCGGATGGTGCCGTGGGCGGAGGTGATGACGTAGTTGTCGTCGCGCGACGCTCCGCCATTGGTGCTGGTCGAAAGGGCATCGCCGGGGAACGGACGAGGGCAGCCGACCACGCCGCCGGGACCGTTGGTCGAGGGGTCGATAAAATTGAGGTTCGGCTCCTGGGTATCGACGACGGTGTCCGGTGTGGTGGTCGGGGTGCGGTCGTCGGCGGTGGCGAGGAATTCCAGAGCGGCGGTCAGGTTTTCCACATTGTTGATGCCGTTGTTCAGATACGTGCGCACGCCCCAGGCACCCGATGTCCCGAGCGGCCCCGGGGTGGTGGCGGGCCAGTCGCGGGCCGGGGCCAGCGGCAGCGACGGCGCGGTGACGGTGGAGGTGAAGACGAGGTCGGCGCCGTTGGTGTCTTTGCCGCGGATGGTGAAGACATAGGAGCGGCCGGCCGCCCACACGATCGGCTGATTGAGCGTTGTGATGGTCCCGTTTTTGCTGGTGCGCAGCGTGCCGAGCGTCGGCTGGGTACCGGCGATGAAATTCCAGGTGGCGCCGCCGCCGGTCGACTCCCCGGTGAACCCGCCGTCGCCGGCGGTAAAGTCCTGATTGACGACCACGGTGGCACCGGCCTTGACCGTGACGCCGGCGATTTCCCAATCGATGCCATCGGTGTTGTATCCTTCGTCCCAGGCGCCGAAGAAGCGGACGCGCAGAGAGTCGCCGGCATTGAGGCCGGGAATGGTGGCCACGCTGGTGATCAGGGTGCCGGCGGCGAACCCCGGAGAAGCGCCATTGAAGGCCGGGGACCCGTTGAGCGGGCCGTTGCCGACGATCGGCGAGTCGTAATACCCGTTGGCGGAGAACTGGCTGTTTTCGAGCGTGACAAAATCGCCGCCATTGACGCTGAACTGAATGACCCCGCCGTCATAAGCATTGGCGGGGGTGTAGTCGCCCTCGAAGTTGTAGCGGTGGCGCACTGTGAGTTCGACCGGGCCGGCCGACGGAATGGCGACTGCCGGCGAGGTGATGGATCCGTTGATGACCCCCTCGCCTCCCTGAACTTGCCAGCCGGCGCGGATGCCGTCCACGCTGACGGTCAGCGACGACGGATTGACCACGCTGTTCGGCGGCCGGTCTTCCAGGGTGAAAGCGAATTCCGAGGTCGAAACGATCTTCGATCCGGCGAGAAACGCGCTGGGATAAATCTGCGGAAGCTCCGCGGCAAACTGGGCCGCGATCTGCTCCGGGGTGAGCGCCACATCGTGGATGCGGACGCGGGCGATGCTCAGTCCCTGATTGAAGCCCGAAGGCGTGCCGGCGTCGTTGTTCTGCGCGCCGAGCACAAACGGAAATCCGTCGTGGGTATTCAGGTTGCCGTGGAATTCCGAATTGCGCAGTTCTCCGTTGGCATACACCCGCGTGGTGCCGGAGCCGGTCTCACCGCCACCGTCATACGTGTACACCAGATAATGCCAGACGCCGGGGGCCGGCGAACCGCCCGCATTGTTCCACCCCAGGTCCGGACCGCCGCCCCATTGGCCGACCGCTCCATACGATCCGTTGCTGCCGTAATTGAAAGACATGTTGGTACCGTCGGGTCCGCCACGGCGTCCCCAGGCCACCAGGGTTTCTTCGTCGGCGACACTTGGGTTGAACGCCCAGACTTCGATCGATCGGCTCGGGTTGACCCCGGCCACATTCGAGGGCGCGGTCGGGCCGGTGTAAAAATCCAACCCCCCAGCCAGCGTCACCGCTTTCACTCCGCCCACCAAGGTCACCGCAGGCGCCCCGTTGGCCACAAAGTCACCCGCCACCGTGCCCGTATTTGTCCACGCCGGCAACGGGCCGAGCGGCAGCGCCGTCGCATCCAGATTGATCAAAATGCCGGCCCCGGCTGTCAACGACAGGCACGGCACAGCCAACAGCAGACTGGTTCGCAGTGGTAATTTTTTCATGAGGTGAGTCGAGGGCGCTTTGTTTATAACCCGTCACTGTGCAGGCGCTCCCGCCGTCCGCCGGGACATTTTTTCAGCGAAATCGGACATGTTCCGGCCCGGCCACCCGGCGATTCGCATTTGCGCCTGCCTCCGCGCCGCGCTTCTCTCGCCCATGCCATCGCTCCACCCTGCCCTCCGCCCCGTCCACCCTGGCAAGGGCCGCCCGGGCTTCCGCTTCGCGGCCTTGGTCAGCATTGCCGCCGCAGTCGCCGGGCCTCCGGCCATGGCCGCTCCCGAGGTGTCTCCGCGTGCCCCGGCCGCCTCAGCCGCCCGGAATGAGCCGGCCGGCGAAGCGCTGCGCGCCCTGCAAGCGTGGCTGGCCCGACCACGCGCCGGGCGGCCGTCGCTCGCCGACCAGCCGTTTGCCACCACCCCGCTCACGCGGGAGGAAGCCTCCCGCGCCAAATCCCTGCTGTGGGACGAGCATGCCGCCTGGATCCGGGAAACCCGCGCCGCGGAAATGAAGGATCGGCGTCTCGAACACGAGGGACGCGTGCTGCGCTTTGACTGGCGCCACACCGGACCCAAACCGGAGGGCGGGTATCCCTTGTTTCTCTCGCTGCATGGCGGCGGAGGGGCCCCCGCCGAAGTCAACGACAGCCAGTGGGCCAACCAGCTGAGACTGGGCGACGCCTATCGCCCGCAGAATGCCATCTATGTGGCACCGCGTGCGCCGACCAACACCTGGAACCTCTGGCATGAGGCGCATATCGATCCGCTCTTCGACCGCCTGATCGAAAACTTCGTCGTGCTTGAGGACGTCAATCCGGACCGCGTGTATCTGCTTGGTTACTCGGCCGGTGGCGATGGTGTGTATCAGGTCGCTCCGCGCTTTGCCGACCGTCTCGCCGCCGCCGCCATGATGGCCGGTCACCCGAACGAGGCGTCGCCCCTCGGCCTGCGCAACATCGGGTTCGCCCTGCACATGGGGGCGCTCGACGCCGCCTACCGCCGCAACGAGATCGCCCGCGAATGGGGCGTTCAGCTCGCCGCCCTGCGCGCGGCCGATCCCGGAGGATACGCCCACCAGGTGGAAATCCACGAAGGCAAATCCCACTGGATGGAACTCGAGGACCGCCGCGCCATCCCCTGGATGGAACAATTCACCCGCAATCCGTGGCCCCGCACCGTTGTCTGGAAACAGGACGACGTCATCCACCCGCGTCTCTACTGGCTCGCCGTCGATCCCGCGCAGGCCCGCGCCGGCGATGAACTCCGGGCCCGACTCGAGGGAACCACCATCGAACTGCACGTCAGCCGTCCGCTGGCGGTCTCGCTGCTGCTGGACGATGCCCTGAGCGATCTCGATCAGCCCCTGACCGTGACCGCCCCTGATGGCC
>JALRGF010000039.1 GCA_023253495.1 Verrucomicrobiales bacterium | reverse complement strand
CCCTCGTCCCTCGTCCCTCGTCCCTCGTCCCTCGTCCCTCGTCCCTCGTCCCTCGTCCCTCGTCCCTCGTCCCTCACAAAACCCCGGTGACAAATGCCAAACGCCGCCTAGCCCTCTTGGTATCCCTCCTGTTTCCCTGTCCCTCCCGTTTTCCGCACCCCGTTCCTGACCCATCCATGAAAAATCCGATTTCCGTCGCAGTGACCGGCGCCGCCGGGCAGATTGGCTACTCCTTGTTGTTCCGCATCGCTTCCGGAGCCGTGTTCGGCCCGGACCAACCGGTGGCCCTGCGCCTGATCGAGATCGAGCCGGCCCTGCCCGCGCTGCAGGGAGTGGTCATGGAACTGGACGACTGCGCGTTTCCGCTCCTGCACTCGGTGACGCCGACCGCTGACCTCGACGAAGGATTCCGCGGGGTGAACTGGGGGCTGCTGGTCGGCAGTGTGCCGCGCAAGGCAGGCATGGAACGCAAGGAACTGCTCAGCATCAATGGCAGGATCTTCACCGGTCAGGGCCGCGCCATCCAGAAAAATGCCGCCTCCGACGTGCGCGTGCTCGTCGTCGGCAACCCGTGCAACACCAATTGCCTCATCGCCGCCCGCAACGCCCCCGACGTGCCCCGCGACCGGTTCTTCGCCATGACCCGGCTCGACGAAAACCGCGCCAAAACCCAGCTCGCCCAGAAGGCCGGCGTGCCGGTGCGCGAGGTGAGCCACCTCGCCATCTGGGGGAACCACAGCTCGACCATGTTCCCCGATTTCTTCAACGCCCGCATCAGCGGCCGGCCGGCCCCGGACGTCATCAGCGATCACGACTGGCTGCGCGGCGAGTTCATTGCCACCGTCCAGCAGCGCGGCGCCGCCATCATCAAGGCGCGCGGTCTGTCCAGCGCCGCCAGCGCGGCCAATGCCGCCATCGACACCGTCCGCTCCCTCACCTTCGGCACCGCGCCCGGTGACTGGACGAGCGTGGCCGTCTATTCCGACGGCTCGGCCTACGGCGTGGAAAAAGACCTCATCACCAGCTTCCCCATCGCCGTGGCGCCCGGCGGCCGCTGGGAAATCGTGCCCGGCGTGCCGCTCAACGATTTCAGCCGCGAAAAAATCGACGCCACCATCGGC
This sequence comes from Verrucomicrobiales bacterium, assembly GCA_023253495.1. Classification (GTDB taxonomy): domain Bacteria; phylum Verrucomicrobiota; class Verrucomicrobiia; order Verrucomicrobiales; family V1-33; genus CAJBME01. The sequence continues at coordinate 2,211 of JALRGF010000039.1, read as the reverse complement.
GAGCTGATGGAGGAACGTGACGCCATCCGCGATCTGCTGCCCGGCTGAGCCGCGGCCCGTCCACCACGGATTCCCGTACGGCCGCATCAGGGAGCGGCCGGGGGCGGCCGGCCCCATGATGCCACCGGGTCTACCGCGTCGCCCGCCCCCGCCGGAATCATCCTGTCTTTTCACCACCATCGCCCATGTCCACTCCGCTGCCCCGCCTGACCCGCACCCAATGGCTGATCTGCGTCATCGCCTCCATCGGGTTCGCGTTCGACATTTACGAGCTGCTGATGCTGCCGCTGATCATCAAGCCCGCGCTGGCCGCGCTCAGCGAACCACTGGTCCGGGAAATGATCAGCGGCGGCATGGCGCCAGCCGAGGCCGCCGCCAGCTGGGCGCCAGGCGGAAAAAACTACGTCCAGTGGGCCCGCACCCTGTTCTTCGTGCCGGCACTGGCCGGCGGCGTCTTCGGCCTGCTCGGCGGGTACCTCACCGACCGTCTCGGACGCCGGCGCGTCCTCACCTTCAGCATCCTGCTTTACGCGTTCGCCGCCTGCGCCGCCGGGTACTCGACATCTCTCTGGCAACTGCTCTTTTTCCGGTGCCTCGTCTTCATCGGGGTGTGCGTGGAATTCGTCGCCGCGGTCGCCTGGCTGGCCGAACTCTTCAAACACCCGGTGCAGCGGGAAAAGGTGCTTGGCTACACCCAGGCATTCTCGTCCCTCGGCGGCCTGATGGTCGCCGCCGCCAACGTGCTGGCCGCCAAATGGGCGCTCGACCTGCCGGCCATCCACGGCGGGCATGAGGCCTGGCGGTACACGCTCATTTCCGGGGTGCTGCCCGCGCTGCCGCTGCTCCTCATCCGCCCGTTCCTGCCCGAATCCCCCGACTGGGCCGCCAAAAAAGCCGCCGGCACCCTGCGCCGCCCGCGCCTCAGCGAATTGTTCGCCCCGGAACTGCGCGCCACCACTCTGCTCACCACCCTCGTCTTCGCCGCCAGCTACGGCCTCGCCTTCGGGGCCATCCAGCAGCTCCCCCAGATCCTCGGAGCCCAGAAACTGAATACCCCCCAGCAAGCCGGCCACGCCGCCATGATCGCCGAAGCCAAGTCCGCCGTCGGCAAGGCGGTCAACGAGGCCAAATCCAAAGGACAGCAGGTGCCCGAGGGCAAAAAACGTCAGATCGGCGGCAACGCCAGCGACCAGGCCGTCGCCAAGGTCACTTTCTGGCAGGAAATCGGCGGCATGGCCGGCCGGCTCGCTCTCGCCCTGCTCGCCGTCGCCATCGTCAGCCGCCGCACCCTGTTCCGCATCTTCCAGATCCCCTCGCTCTTCTTCATCCCCGCCCTCTTCTGGTGGATCAGCGGGCAACTCGACGACCCCGGCAGCCTGCCCTGGATCAAACTCGGCATCTTCGTCGCCGGCTTCCTCGTCGTCGCCCAGTTCAGCTTCTGGGGAAACTACATCCCGCTCGTCTTCCCGCTCCACCTGCGCGGCACCGGCGAAAGCTTCGCCGCCAACATCGGCGGCCGCGTGCTCGGCACCGCCGCCGCCTGGATCACCCTCACCCTCTCCGCCTCCGACAAACCGGACCCCGCCCGCATCGCCCTCATCGGCGCCGGGGTCGCCAGCGCCTACGCCCTCGTCGGCGCCATCCTCACCCAGTTCCTGCCCGAACCCAAGCCGGAACACGAGGAGGAATCGCCGCCCTACCAGATATCCTGAGCCGAAACCCGATCCTCCCCCGCCAGAGCACCGCAACCTTCCCACGACACGTCGCCACCTCAACACCAAGGGGCTGCGTGACACTTACACCGTTCGCGCTCCCCGCACACCCCGACACCGGTTCCGCACCCATAGTGCCACCCACCTGCCCCACACCTCCCTATCCAAGGTGCGCCCCTCACCCCCATCGCCTCAACAGTAAGCCTTCGACGGAGCCACATCGGTTTTTCGGGGCCAGTCGGCGCCGGCGGCGGCAAGTTCGGCCATGAGCCGGAACGATCAACAAAGCAAAGACCGGGCTGCCACACTGCCCACATGATACCTGTCCATCAGCGGAGCTGACAGCGTACCTGTCCACTTGCGCGCGCTTCGCCAGGCATGGTACCTGTCCCACCAAGAGGTGCCCACAGTGTACCTGTCCCTCTATGAAAGAAGGGCGTTTTGCAGGACGTTTGGGAGCCGGTCCGATTTTTGGACTTGCGAAAACTGCTTATTTGAA
>JALRGF010000020.1 GCA_023253495.1 Verrucomicrobiales bacterium | reverse complement strand
ATACCACGTCGACTGGGAACGCACCGACTCCGTGCCCTCGGCCACGCCGCCGGCCCCGGTGGCGCTCGACCGCCTGCGCGACGCCGCCCAGACCGCTCTCGACGCCGTCATCGCGCTGCGCGGCCGCGCCCACCTCGAGGCCGTCATGGCCGCCGAGGACGACCTCGCCGCCACCCAGATTGCGCACGGTCTGCAGGCGATGGGCGTCACCACGCCTGCCGTCTTCACCGCTGACTCGCTCGGCATCGCCCCCGCCATGCGCACCGTCTTCGGACGGCTCATGAACCGGCTCGCCACCCGCGGGCTGCTCACCGCCCGCGACGGTGGATTCCTTGCCACGCCCGCCCTCGCCGAAGCCGCCGCCTCCGCCAAGGCCAAACTCAGTGATTTTGTCCACCGCCACCCCGGTCACCTCCCGGAAGGCCTGCTCTGCGCCGCCACCGGCGCCGAACTCGGTCCCATCCTGCGCGGCGACAAGGATGCCGTGCAGATCCTCTTCAGCGGCCCCGGTGCCGAATTGCTGGAGCATTTCTACGGCGACGGCCTCTTCGCCAGCCACTGGATGGCCAGCATCACCGGTGCGGTCCGGGAAGCCGCCCGCCACCTGCCCGAAGGTCGCGGCCTGCGCCTGCTCGAAATGGGCGCCGGTACCGGCGGTCTCGCTGCCCAGCTCCTCCCGCTCCTCGATCGCGGCCTGCACCAGTACACCTTCACCGATGTCTCGGCCGGCTTCTTCCCCGCCGCCAGCCAGAAGCTCGCCGCCTTCCCCGAGGTCGATTTCAAGGTCCTCGACCTCGAAAAACCTCCCATCCCCCAAGGATTCGAGCCGGGGTCCTGTGACTTCATCGTCGGCACCAACGTGCTCCACGCCGTGGCCGACATCCGCACCACCCTGCGCTCGCTCCATGAACTGCTCGCCCCCGGCGGCACCCTGATGTTCATGGATGTCGCCACCCCCCAGCTGTGGACCGAATCAGTCTTCGGCCTGACCAGCGGCTGGTGGCACCTGACCGACCACGACCTGCGCCCGGAACAGCCGCTGCTCCAGCGCGCCCAGTGGGAAGCCGTGCTCCGCGAGGTCGGCTTCGCCGAAACCACCTCCCTGCCCGGCCTCCACGGCCCCGAAGGCGAAGGCCAGATCGGCGTGCTCGCCCGCAAAGGCGGCACCCCGCCCGCCCCGGCTCCGGAACCCGCGGCCGAACTCGATCCGTCGTGGGTCGTCTTCGCCGATGCTTCCGATCTCGCCAGCACGCTGGTCTCCCGCCTCCGCGCCGCCGGCGCCCGCTGCCGCACCGTCCACCGCGGACCGGCCTTTTCCGCCGAGGGCGATGCGATTTCCCTGAACCCGGGATCCGGGGAGGAATGGCACCGGCTTTTCTCCGCCCTCGCCGCCGATGCCCCGCCCCAACGGCTCGTCTACCTCTGGCCGCTCGATGAACGCCCGGGTACTCGCCCCGAGGACGCCCTGATGGGGACCGACGCCCTGCTCCACCTCACCCACGCCATCGAAAAGGCCATGTCGGTCCCGAAATTGCGGATCGACCTGATCACCCGCGGCGCGCAGCCGGCCGGCCGCTCCCAAGGCCCCACCGCCGTCGCCCAGGCCCCGGCCATCGGCCTTTTCCGCGTTGTGCTCTCGGAGCACCCGCACTTCGCCTGCCGCGCCATCGACCTGCCCGGCGATCCGACCCCGGCCGACGCCGACCGCCTCTGGCACGAAATCACCCGCCCTGGCACCGAACGCGAGGTCGCCCTGCGGGGCGAGGCCCGCTTCGCCCAACGCCTGACCCGCGGCCTGGCTCACGACGAGTCGCCGCTGGACCCCGCCGTCCCGCTCCGCCTCGAATCCCGTGAACGCGGGCTGCTCGACAGCCTGCGCTTCACCCCGTTCGCCCTGCCCGCCTGCGGTCCGGATGACGTGCTCATCAAAGTGAGCGCCGCCGGCATGAACTTCCGCGACGTGCTCAAGGCGCTCGCCCTCTACCCCGCCGAAACCGAGGACGCCCGCATCTTCGGCGACGAAGTGGCCGGCGAAGTCATCGCCGTCGGCTCCCGCGTCACCCACCTCGCGCCCGGCGACCAGGCGTTCGGTCTGGCCGTCTTCGGTCTTTCCACCCACACCCTCGCCCGCGGCGCCGACGTGCTTCGCATCCCCGAAGGTCTGAGCTGCGAGGAAGCCGCCACCATCCCGGTCGTCTTCATGACCGCGTGGCACTCGCTCAAATCCGTCGCCCGCCTCCAGCCCGGCGAGGTCATCCTCGTGCACGCCGGAGCCGGCGGCGTCGGCATGGCCGCCATTCAGATCGCCCACCACCTCGGGGCCGTGGTCATCGCTTCCGCCGGCAGCGCCACCAAACGCGCCCTGCTCCAGACGCTCGGCGTGCGCCACGTCATCGATTCCCGCCGCGGTGACTTCACCGAAACCGTCATGGAACTGACCGGGGGCCGCGGCGTCGACGTCGTCCTCAACGCTCTCGCCGCCGAAGCCATCCCCATGGGGCTCTCGTGCCTCGCCGAATTCGGGCGCTTCATCGAAATCGGCAAACGCGACATCTACCAGAATTCCCGCCTGCCGCTCTGGTCGCTGCGCCGCAATGCCTCGTTCCACGTTGTCGCCATGGATGCCGTGTTCGCCGGCGACGCCGCCCTGACCCGCGAGCTGATGGCCGAAATCACCGGACTGGTCGCCACCGGCGCCCTCCGCCCGCTCCCGTACCGGTCGTTCCCCGCCAGCCGCATCGACGCCGCCTTCCGCCTCATGGCCGGCGGCCGGCACACCGGCAAGGTGATCGTGGCATTCGCCGACCCGTTCGTCGTCCGCACCGGTGAGCCGCCGCGCGCCCCGTTCG
>JALRGF010000736.1 GCA_023253495.1 Verrucomicrobiales bacterium | reverse complement strand
TCCGCCGCCAGCCGTTTCCGCGAGGCCGCGAACCGCCGCATCTGAGGGTCGTTCTGCAGCGCCGCCTCCTGTTCCGCCAGGGTTTCCGGAAACACCTGCCTCGGCACCGGCGACGGGTACGGGTCCGGCGGGCGGTGGCGGGGCACGACCGCGAGCGTGGCGGCGTCACTGCGGCTCGCTCCGCTCGCGACCGAGTACCTGCCGGCATCGGAGGCTTTCAGGCCGCTGATCCGATGGTGGCGTCCCGTGGCACCGGGAAGGGGCTGGTCGTCCTTGAACCACTGCGAAAGCTCGGTGGCGGCCTCCGGACCGTCGAGGCGGAGGTCGCTGCCCGCCGTGACGGTGGCGCTGCCGGCCGCGGTCGCGTCCGGTCCGCCGCGGATGACAATGCCCACCCGGGCGATATCCCCACCCGGTTCGCCATCGGTGTGGAAGCGGAACAACAACTGGTCTCCGGCTGCCACCAGCAAGCCGTTGAATTTATTCGCGAGTTCACTGCCGATGTTCGGCAAGGCGACCAGAGGCGCATCACCCCCGCTGGTGCGACGGATGATCTCGTAGCCGATCCCGTTTCCGTGAGGCGAGGCGCGGCCGAGGGTGTAACTCAAATCGATCCGCAGCCGCCGCGGGGCGGTCCAGCCGATGACCAGACCCGCGCCCGGAGCGCCGCCCGGGGGATGCAGCAGCACCTCGCCCGGCGCCCAGCGGACGCCGTTCCTCGCCGACACCTGTTCTTCACCACTGGTGTTCCTGCCGATCCCCCAGTACCCGGTCGCGTCACTCCACATCAGCGGCGGTTTGGCAAACTCGGAGCCCCACAAAGCGTTGGCATCGCGCTGCGCCAGGCTCAGCCGCGGGGAGGCCGGCGAAGGATGGGACGCGTCGTCCAGGCGGTAGGTCCACACCCTGCCGGAGCCGTGGTCCGTATACGAGAAGTCGTCCGCCAGCGAAAAGACGACGGCCCCGGTCCCGCTCCCGGTCCCACCTCGCGCGACCTCTTCCGCCGGGTCATCAGCCCCGCTTGAATGGCAGGAAAATAACAGACTGGTCGCCACCGCGGCCGCGCCCGAAAGGATTCGGAAAAGTGTGTTCATTGGGTCAAAATCCTCTGTTCGAGAAGCCACGATAAACGTCCCCGTCCCCGATCCTCCATACCGTCGTTAAACTCATCTGATAATCAGTTTTGAAAAATGGCCGCGCAGAACTTTCGTCAGATAATGCTCTCCCGACCCTCCGCACAAGACTGAATTGTGAAGCATTCGCCTCCGGCGCTTTTTTATTGACTCCCATCCGCGCGATCGGTTAAAAGTCGTCGACTCTGTGATAATCAGTCGTCAATCAATTCACAGCCCTGATAAATCCACCCGTCCACCCCACCTCAAAATGAAAACTGCCACCCCCTATTCGCTTTCCCTGCTCGCCTGCGGAGCCTTGGCCTGCCTGGCTCAACCCACTGGAGCGACAGTCCTGCTCGATGAAAGTTTCAACGGCTTCACGGCGCCCGGCGGCAACTTCAACGGGGGGCAGTTTCAGTCGTCATTGGCTGTGGCTTTCAGCGGGAGTGTTCCGAACTGGAGCGGGACGGGTGGGGGTGTGGTGCACGCGGTGGACATTGCGAATGTTTTTCCGGTGATTGATGACCCGAGGGATTTCGCGGTGATGATCTGGCAGGACAATGTGATCACGATGAACCTGGGCATTCCTGGATCGAATGTGGCGGGGAGTCCTTATGAGGTGGCGTTCTGGGCGAGCCCCGCGGTGTACCAGGCTCCTTCCCAGCAGACGTCGCCCACCGACGGCCTTTTGATCGAGGTGCTGCGACTGGACAACAGCGTCCTGGCCAGCCACACGCACAACCCCGGGGCGTGGGCCGGGACCATCAACCTCGCCGCGGCCGGCTTCTCGTACACCGGTGACGGCACCGGTGACGTGAGGCTGCGGGTCGGCCCCTCGGCCTTCAACAGCGGTCGCTTCGGCGGCGCGATTGACAATTTGAGCCTCAGTCAGGTCCCGGAACCATCGGCCCTCCTGCTCGCGCTGGCAGGGATCGGCCTGATCGCCCGACGCCGAAGGGCATGAGCCGGCCGCGCGCGCTGCTTTTCGGTTTTCCGGGGCTCGCTTCCCCGGTGCGGAGAAGCCGGCGCTCGAGCGACCATCCACAGCCATTCGAGCCTGAACCCCGTGCCTCCATGTCATCACCCATCCGTTGTTTTACCGCCTTCGTCGCCGCCACCCTTCTTCTCGGTGCCCCGGCGGCGCACGCAAACTTCTTCGACGACTTCGCCAGTTTCACCGCCCCTGCGGGCAACTTCAATGGCGGGCAGTACGAGTCCGGACTGGTCGTCGCCTTCGGTGGCAACCTGAACGGCTGGGCCAAGGCGGGCGGCGGCGTGGTCCACGTGGTCGATCGGGCGAATACTGTCGGCGGCAACAGCCCGCGGGATTTCGCGGTGATGATCTGGCAGGACAACGTGATCACGCAGACGGCCGCCGTCCCCGGATCGAATGATTCCGGCACGCCCTACGCGGTTACTTTCGACGCGGGGCCCGCCGTCTACCAGGCCCCCGGCCAGGCGACCAGTGCGGACGACGGCATCCTGATCGAACTCCTGCGCGCCGACGACAGCGTGTTCGCTTCCCACACGCACCTCCCGGGCGAATGGGCGGGCGCTCCGGCGCTGGCGGGCGGCCGCTTCCAGTACGTCGGCGATGGCAGCGGCGACGTCCGTCTGCGCATCGGTCCCGCGTCACCCGGCAGCGGGCGGTTTGGCGGCACGATCGACAATATCGCGCTCGAGAACCAGCTCGGCCCGTCGGTTTCTTCATTTACGGCGAACCCCGGAATCCTCGCCGACGCCGGCCAGGCGGTGACTTTCGGCTGGACGGTCGAAGGCCTGCCCCTCGATTCGCTGGTGATCACCCCCGGCAACATCAATGTCCTGGCGCTCACCGCCGCGTCGGGCCAGGGCAGCTACGCGC
>JALRGF010000729.1 GCA_023253495.1 Verrucomicrobiales bacterium | reverse complement strand
GGTATGATCTTGACTCCTGTGCAGAGAGGAGCGGCCCGCGCTCCATCCGCCCTGCTCCCGATCCTGGCCGCATGGTTGATGATGGCGGCGCCGGCCGCGTCGGCCACCCTCGGCAACGATCCGGCCGCCGGCGGTATCCTTGACGGCTGGAGCGCCATCATGGTGGTCAATGAGACCGACACCTATACCAACGACACGGCGACGGCGCAGACACTCACGCTGACGGATTTTCATTTTCACGCCGGAGCCTCGCGCGGCCGGGTGACCCCGTTTGTCGTCCGGGTCAACGGCCGTCATGATTTCACGGTGCTGGCGATCGGGCGGACCCGGGTCGCCGCCGACGACTATCCGGTGCCGGGCGTGCAACGCGTGGCCTTTGACGCGTCCCCGGTCGCCATCGTCCTCCCTCCCGGCGCCACGATCGCCGCCGGCTTCACCGACGCCGCCCCCGATGGTACCGGCAACGGCGGCAGTGTGATCCCGTATGTGGACGGCGGCGATTCCCTCTGGTTGACCGGCGGGGGCGTACCGGCCGCTGCCGGCCGGGTGGCGGTCGGCAGCGCCCCGACTCCGGGAGCGTCGACCTACGAGACGCTCACCCGCAACTACGCCTTCACTGTCGGATTCACCACCGGCCCCGCGGAACCACCGGAGCCGCCGGGACCGGCGCGGCTCGTCCTCTCCGAATCCGTGGCCACCAACGACGGCGGCCTGCGCGACGACGACGGCTCCCGCGAAGACTGGATCGAGCTTCACAATGCCGGGGGAGCCCCCGTCGATCTGCTCGGCTGGCGGCTCACCGACGATCCGCAGAACCTCTCCCGCTGGATGTTTCCCGCGCGCACCCTCGCGCCCGGGGCTTACCTCATCGTATTCGCCTCCGGCAAAGACCGTGCCCCCGCCACCGGCACCCTGCATGCCAATTTCCGGCTCGACGGATCGCGCGGCGACTTTCTCGCGCTGGTGCGTCCGGACGGCACGGTGGCCGACGCCATGGAGCCACGCCCTCAGTTCAGCGACCTCGCCTACGGCCGCGGCTCCAATGACGGCACCCACGGCTACCTCACCCCCACGCCCAATGCGGCCAACGGTCCGTCGTTTCCCTTCGGCCTGAACGAAGTCGCCTTCAGTGTGCCACGCGGGTTCCTCACCGGGCCGCAGACGCTCACGCTGACCGCCAGCGTGCCCGGATCCGTGATCCGGTACACCCTCAACGGCACCCGCCCGACCGCTACCAACGGCCTGACCTACGAAGCCCCGATCCCCCTGACCCCGGATACCGCGGGCTCGACCCGCGGCACCCGGCGCCTGCGCGCCACCGCGCTCCACCCCGAGGCCGCCGCCACCCGCATCGCCACTCACACCTGGCTCTTCATCAACGGCGTCACCGCCCCGACCACCGACGGAGTGGTCGGCCAGACCAACAGCAACAATTCCTCCCAGACCACCGCCATCAAAAACAACCCGTCCTACGGACCGCTTCTCCACGACTCACTCACCGCCGTCTCCGCCGTCTGCCTCACCACCACCTCGTCCCAGCCCGGCACCACCGAAACCGCCGCCTCCGTGGAATTCTTCCACCCTCAGGGCACCGAACCGGGATTCCAGATCGACTGCGGCATCCAGGCGGTCGGGAACCACAGCCTGGGCTCGCCGAAAAACAACTTCCGCCTCTACTTCCGCTCGCGCTACGGACAGCCGCAGCTTCGCCACAACATCTTCCGCAGCCACCCGTACACCGCCTTCCACCAGCCGGCCGAACGCTTTGACCGCATCGCGCTGCGCAGCGGTTCCCACGACAGCTTTTTCTGGATGGCCGATCCCTCGACTCCGCCGATGAACGGCTTCAAGGGCGATGCCCTCTACCTGCGCGCCGCCCTGATGGACGACTTGCACCTCAACATGGGCCACCTCGCCCCGCACAACCGCTTCGTCCAGCTCTGGCTCAACGGCCGCTACCACGGGCTTTACCACTGGCGCGAATACCCCGACGACGACTTCATGGCCAGCTACCGCCCCGGCAGCACCGAGGATTTCGATTTCACCAATGGCGCCAACACCGGGGAAAACGGGTCCGCCACCTGGCCGGCCACCTGGTCAAAAATCCGCACCGCCATCGCCTCCGGTCATGCCGAGGCCGCCCGCTGGATCGACCTGCCTCAGTTCGCCGACTTCATGGTGCTCAACTTCTGGGCCGGCAACGCCTGGGACTGGAACCCGAACCAGAACTGGATGGCCGCCGGCCCGAAACTCCCCGACCGCGGCGGATGGAACTTCTTTTCCTACGACAACGACGTCATCTGGAACGACCTCAATGCCAACCTGACCATCCCGGCGTCGCCGCACTACGTGAACAACCCGCGCCCGGGCATCATGCCGCCCGACGGCCTGATGGTCACCACGCCGACCAACGACGTCACCCTGATGGACGACCCGGAATTCCGCATCCTCTTCCGCGACCGGTTCTACAAAGCCTGTTACCACGGCGGCCCGCTCGACACCGCGCGCGCCCAGTCGATCGTCGATTTCCGCGTCCGCGAAATCTCCCTGCCGCTCGTTGCCGAAACCGCACGCTGGCAGCCGTCCGCCGCCACCCGGATGCCGTGGGACCGCGACGGCGAGTGGATGACCGAGGTCACCCGCATCCGCAATTCGTTCATCCCGGGACGCGTCGCCGCCGTCCTCGCTCAGATCAAGGCGCGCGGG
>JALRGF010000701.1 GCA_023253495.1 Verrucomicrobiales bacterium | reverse complement strand
GGAGGGGAGGGTGAGGCGCGCGGGGAGGGCGACGCGTGCGGGGAGGGCGACGCGTGCGGGGAGGGCGACGCGCGTGCGGTGGGCGCGGAGAGCGCGATTCCTATTTCGCGAAGACCGGGTCCTTCGGATTGCCGCCGCTCTGGAGGTAGGCGATCAGGTCGAGCACCTCGTCCTCGTTGAGACGGTTGAGCAGACCCGGGGGCATCATGGAAATCGGGTATGGTTTCCGTGAGGCCACGGTGGCGGCGGGGACCGGAATGACTTCCGAGGGGGCCAGCGGGTTCATGGCGACGTGCAGGGTGCCGGCCTCCTCCTTCATGACACGACCGACGAGCAGGCCGCCGTCCTGCAGTTCGATCTGGGTGCTTTCGTACTGGTCGGAGATCACCTTGCTGGGTTCGATGAGGTTTTCGAGCAGGTCGCGCAGGGTGTAGCGGTTGGCGGTGCCGGTGAGGTCCGGCCCGAGGCCGCCGCCGTCGCCGTTGAAGCGGTGACATGTGCTGCAGGCGGTGGCATCATAGAGGTTTTTGCCGCTGGCGAAATCGCGACCGCGGATCCGGCCGTCGGCGAATTTCATGATGTCGTCGACGGTATACGGCCGGCCCGGGCCCTTGGGCGGGGTGAAGGTGACGGCGACCGGTTCCTCGACTTTGGTGGACAGGGTGTCGAGGGCGGCGCGTTCGTTTTCGGGCACGAGGGCGAGCGCTTCCTTGCGGGCGTTTTCGATGAACCCGTGGAAGCTGTTGCCGCCGCGCCATTTTTTGGTGGTCGGGAACCAGGCGAAGTACTGGCGGCGCAGTTCCGGTGTCCAGCCGGCGGTGGCGGCGCGCAGCCACCAGGCGAGGGCCATCTGCTGGCGGTTGGGCCGGCCTTCCATGGTCCCCTGGACGTCGCGGGCGTATTGTTCGTTGCGGGCAAGCAGCTGGGCGCTGGCGGTTTCGACTCCCTCGGCCTCGCGGGCGACGGCCATGAGTTGCAGGGTTTTGGGAACCACGCCGGAGTCGCCGAGGAAGACGAGGAGCTGGCAGAGTTCGCGGTTGATGAGGTCGTCGGTCGACGGGTAGGCAGCTCCCAGCACCGCGACGATCTGGTCGCACGTCTGAGTATCCGGTTTCCCCTGGCGGATCAGGGTGAGCTGGAGGGCGCGCAGGGCGGCGAGGCGATGATCGATGCTCAGGTCGCGGCCGGCCAGGCTGCCGAGTTTTTCGAGAACGATCGACTGGGTATCCGGCCGCTGGCTGACGCGGGCGAGGGCCACACAGCCTTCGATGACGGCGGCGGGGCGCGATTCGTCGCGCAGGCGGGCGACCCAGGCGTCGGCCGGCTGGCGTTCGATGGCGACGCGGGCGGCATAGCGGACGAAGCGGTCGGCGTCGGCGAGGCTCGGCCACGCTTTTTCAATGACGGAGGCGGCGGCGCTGCCGTCGACCGGGGCGGAGTGCAGTTCTTCCAGCGCCCGGCGTTGCCGGGCGGCGGTGCCGATGCGCTGGTCGGCGGCGATCGGGTGCTCGAGTGGTTCGGCGTTTTCCGTGCCGGTGTAGACAACGCGGTAGAGGGCCGACTGGGTTTTGCGGCCGCCGATGGCGAAATACATGGCGCCGTCCTTCGGGTGGATGATCAGGTCGGTGAGCGGGAGCGGTTTGCCGCTGACGAATTCTTCGACGACCGGCTGGTGAGTGGCGCCGTCCGGGGTGAGGTGGACGGCATACATGGTGCCGTAGGTCCAGTCGCAGGCGTAGAAGGCCGCCTGGTATCGGGCCGGGAAGCGGGCGCCGGTACCGAAGGTCACGCCGGTCGGGCTGCCCGGGCCGACGTCATACGTCGGCGGCAGCGAGTCGGGGTAGTAGGCCGGCCATTTCCCCGAGCCCGAGCGCCATCCGTAATCGGCGCCGCTGACGCAGTGGACGATGCGGGTGGCGCGGTACCATGGGGCGCCCATGTCCCATTCCATGTCGCTGTCGTAGGTGTACATGTCCCCTTCGGTGTTGAAGGAGATGTCAAACTGGTTGCGGAAGCCGAAGCAGAACATTTCGACCTGGCGGCCTTCCGGGTCGGTTTTGACGACGTAGCCGCCGGGCGCCATGATGTTGACGGCGTGGCCGTTGGCGTCCCACATGCGCGGGAGCAGGTGGTCTTCCTGCCACGAGCGGGCGGCGCGGGAGGCGTCGAGGGATGGTGGCTGGGTGTGGTTGCCGCAGGCGATGTAGAGGGAGGTGCCATCGGGCGAGAGGACGACCGAGTGCGGGCCGTGCTCGCCGCCGCCCTCGAGGCGGAGCAGGTGTTCCTCTTTCTCAAAAGTGCCGTCGTGGTCCTCGTCGCGCAGCCGCCACAGGCCGGGTTCGCTCTTGGAGGTCGGGCGCTCGCCGACAATGACATAAAGGCTGTCGAAAGCCCAGAGCAGGCCGTGGGCGCCGCCGATGGTGGATCCGAGTTTTTCCACTTTGGTGGCGGTCGGATCGACAGCGGAGCCGGTGGCCGGCGGGGTGAGCCGGAACAGTCCGCCGTACTGGTCACCGGCGATGATGCGGCCCTGCGGATCGGTGGTCAGGCTGACCCATGACCCTTGTTCGTCTTTGGGCACGGTGTAAATCAATTCCGCCTTGAAGCCCGGCAGTGTCTGGACCGCTTCGCCGGCGACGACCGCCTGGCCGCCGCCCGCGCGATTGCCGAAGACGTCGCCCCACGGGTCCATGCCCATGGCCCCGAGCACCGCCACCGGCTGAAAAACGGTGGGCGCCACTGTGCTCACCGACCATTGGTCGTCGCTTTCAATCGCCCGGCGTTTATCGTCGGCTCCGGTGAGCACCAGCGAAATGGCGAGGCCGGCCGGGCTGCCGGCGTCGTTGGTGGCCTCGACTTTCAGTTCATTTTTTCCCGCCTGCAGCAGGGCGCTGACCTCGGCGCGGCTCGGTTCGCTCCAGCTGTCATTTTTCAGGGCTTCCTTGCCGTTGATGAGCACGCGGGCCCCGTTGTCGGCGGCCACGCGCAGGACGGCGCGTTTGAGGCCGGGGGCCACCTCGATTTCCCGGCGGAAAACGGCGGTGTCCGGAGTGCTGCCGTTATGGGGGGCGGCCCAGATCCACTGGGGCGCCGCCTGGGCTGACCCGCTCAGGGCGATCGCTGCCAGGGCGATGCGGGGAATGATGTGATGATCCATAGAAGTCCCGATCCTAAGCGGAACATCCGGTTTTGGAAACTCGGGGATTATCCGATGTTGGGGGCGCGGGAGACAGGGCGCCGGGGGCCGAAAAAAACCGGGCTTCCCTTGCGGGAAGCCCGGCAGTGCGGAGAACGGCTGAGGTCATCAACGCTTCTCCAAACACACACGAACACACACGGGGGACGTTCTGCCAGAAGGCCGGGGGGCGCGGCAAGGAAAATATGCGGCAAAAAACAGGCGGCAAAAAAACAGGCGGCAAAAAAACAGGCGGCAAAAAAAGGAGAAATGAGGACGCGGACTATTTGTCCAGTTCGAGGTACGACCGACCGCTCCGCTTGCGGGTGGCGGGGTCGA
>JALRGF010000690.1 GCA_023253495.1 Verrucomicrobiales bacterium | reverse complement strand
GGCGAGGCGTACGAGGTGGGACGTACGAGGTGGGACCGCACTTCCAGGCCGGTCAGCGGCGGGCGCGTCCGCCGGCCGGCCCGTTTCCCGCCTGCTCTTGTGCGTGCCCCGGGCGCAAGCCGTGGGTATACCGCCGCCCGGGAGCGCGGCGCTCACGGCGCTTGGCTTCCGGCGCGTGGCCTCCGGGGTGTGGCCGGAGAGCGTTGGCCGGAGAGCGTTGGGGCGTCGCCCCGGCAGGGCCGTGGGGCACGCCGCTTGAGGAGGCGAGGACGTTTCCGGCCTCACCCGTCCGCCCCGCCGACCCGCCCGGAGGTCGCATCCCACCTCCTTTGCCCGGAGGTTCCGCCTCCTTTGTTTGGTCGCGCGCCACCTCCCGACGCCGGCGCTTGGCGGGGGGACGGGACTCCGGGGTCGTTCAGCCGCGTGCCGGGGCCGGGCCGTCGAGCCATTCCGGCCGACCGTATCGCTGGAGAACGAGAAGGCGGGCGGCCCGGACCACCTCCCGGGTGGTGGTTTGCCCGATGGTTACCGGCCCCGGGTGCAGGCAGGAGGCCAGCGTTTCGGCCAGGCCATCGGGGATGGTGATCCCCTGCAGGCTGCCCTGATGGAGCAGTCCGTGACGGGTGCGCCGCTGGGCGGCACCGGCGACCTTGCGACCGTCGCAGACGACATCGGCGAGGACCGGACCAGCGAAGCAGAGCCCGCCGCGGCCGGGAACCGGGGCATCGGCGAGGTCGGCGGCCAGTCCGCAGGCGGTCAGCGCCCGGGCGAGGGCGCTGTGAATCGTCCGGTAGCTGGTGGCGGTGCCGGCGGTGGCCAGCGGATCGGCGCGGGGGATGACGAGAGAGTAGGTCCAGTCGTCGGCGTGGTCGACGATGCCGCCGCCGGTCCAACGGCGCACCAGTGGTCGTCCGGGAAAGGCGGCTTCGGCCTCGGAGCGCGGGACGAAGCACCCGATCGAGACCCATGGGCCCTTCCACCGGTAGCAGCGGAGCACCGGTGATCCGGCGCGGGCGAGCAGCGCTTCGTCGAGCGCCATGAGCAGCGGCCCGGGGCGGGGGCGCGGGTCGATCCACACGGCGAGCGGCCAGCCGCCGAGGGGAAATGCGGCGACCTCCTTCAAAGGCGGGGTTTTTCCGGCGTGATCGGTCCGTCAGCGTAGCGGAACCCGCGAACATTCATCCGGCGGCGCCAGACTTTGCTTCCCCCGGTGGCATAGAGGGTGTCGAGGTCCGGTCCGCCGAAATCCACATTGCTCAGCCAGCCCGGGGCCGGTTTGCCGAGGATGGCATTGACGCGCCCGGCCTGGTCGCAGATCTGCACCCCGGCGCCGCTGGCGACGTAGAGGCGCCCGTCCTTGTCGACGCACAGGCCGTCGGCGTCCGAGGCTCCGGCATCCGGCCGGTGCAGGTGGAAATACGGCTGTTTGTGGCGCAGGGAGCCGTCCCCGGCGATCTGGAAGCTGTACACGAACTGACCGGCGGTGTCGGCGACGTAAAGCAGCGTCTGGTCGGGCGAGAGGACCACGCCATTGGGTCGGTTGATGCCTTCGTCGACGACCCGGGCCTCGCTGGTGCCGGCCGGGATCAGCCAGACCTTGCGGGTGTTGTATTCGGTGACGTAGATATTGCCGTTTTTGGCGACGACGAGGTCGTTCGGGGCGAAGCCGGTGGCGACGACGGATTTCCGGCCTTCGGGGTCGAAGGCGACGACGCTTTGTTTCTGGGTGGTGGCGTAGAGGCGGCCGTCGGGGCCGAGGGCGAGGCCGTCGGCGCCATCGGTGTTTTCGGCGAAGACGCTGACCGTGCCGTCGAGGGCGATCTTGAAGATCTTCGCGTTCGGGCTGTCGGTAAAGAAGACCTCGCCGGCGGCATTGGCGCACGGGCCTTCGGTGTTGCCGTGGCCTTCGCTGACCAGTTCCCATCCGCGGCTCAGGTCGGCCCATTGGGCGGCGTTCGAGCGGGTGCGGTCCGGGTGGATGGCCACGGGGGTGGTGCCATGGTCTTTCCAGAGCCAGCGGAGCGCATCGGGCAGGATGGCCGCGCCTTGCTTGCTGTCGTGGCCGCCGTCGCCCCAGACGGCTTCGACCTCGTAGCCGGCCCAGACCAGCGACCGGTGCATGGCGAGATTGGCCACCCACCAGTCGCCACCGTAGATATTCAGGTCGTTCAGCCCGTCCTGCAGAAAGACCCGGAGCGGCTTCGGCTCGTATTTGCGGACCAGCGTCGGGTAGTCATGGCCGCCGCGCAGGCCGACGTACGTTCCGATGGTGGAAAAGACGCGGCGGAAGGCATCCGGCCGCTCCCAGGCCGCGGTGAAGGCGCAGATGGCACCGCTGCTGGCCCCGCCGATGGCGCGGTCGTCCGGGTCCGGACTCAGGGCGTATTTCCGGCCGACCTCGGGCAGCACCTCCTCGATCAGGAAGCGCGCATACCGGTCGCCGAGCCCGTCGTATTCGAAGCTGCGATTGTAGCGGGCGAGCGCGCCGTCCCGGGCCTCCGGCACCACCCCGGGGTTGATGAAGATGCCGATGGTCACGGGCATTTCCTTGCGGGCGATCAGGTTGTCGAAGACCACCGGCACCCGCCACGCGCCGTCGCGGGTGACGTAGCCGCCGCCGTCCTGGAAGATCATCACGCAGGCCGGGCGGGCCGGGTTGTACTGCGCCGGCACATAGACCCAGCACTCGTGGTCGGCACCGGGGAAGACCCGGCTGGTCGGCAGCGGAAACTTTTCTTCGCGGCCGGTCG
Organism: Verrucomicrobiales bacterium; assembly: GCA_023253495.1. Lineage (GTDB taxonomy): Bacteria > Verrucomicrobiota > Verrucomicrobiia > Verrucomicrobiales > V1-33 > CAJBME01. The sequence goes on along the minus strand of JALRGF010000690.1, from coordinate 2,098 downwards.
GCACGCCCGGTTGCGGCTGTGAGTCCGGTCCGAGGGCGTACGGGCCGGGAACAATTTCCGGTCCGGCCGGCACAGCGCGGCCGAGCGCAGCCAGCGCCACCCAGGCGGGCAGCACGATCAACAGGGTGGCGGGTTTCATGGTCGGTCAGCGTAGGGGTGGCCGCGCCGGCGGCAAATGATCAAAAGAGCCGACGGCGGACGCCCGGCCGGGTGGGGTCGGCGCGAATGGGAGCCGGGGTGTGGAGGATTCGGTGGTGACCGGAAACCGGATCATTCAGCGGCGGGCGCGGATCGTGGCGGGTTCTTTGACCGGCGGAGTAAACGTGATTCGATTTTTTGTCAGCGGCGATATAATAGGTCGATGCTGCAGACACATGATCTACGGGTGAAGGAGCTGGTGCCGCTGGTGCCGCCGCGGGAATTGAAGGCGTCGTTGCCGGTGACGACGGCGGCGAACACGACGGTCTTCACCGGGCGTCAGGCGGTGCAGAACATTCTGGCGCGCGAGGACGACCGGATGCTGGTGGTGGTCGGTCCGTGTTCGATTCATGATCCGGAGGCGGCTCTGGAGTACGCGGGGCGGCTGCGCGCGCTGGCCGCAGAGCTGGATGACCGGTTGTTTGTGGTCATGCGGGTGTATTTCGAGAAGCCGCGCACGACCATCGGCTGGAAAGGGTTGATCAATGACCCGCAGATGGATGGGTCGCATGACATCCAGGCCGGCCTGCGCCTCGGCCGCGAAGTGCTCCTGCGCATCAACGAACTCGGTCTGCCGGCGGCGACGGAATTTCTGGATCCGATTGTGCCGCAGTACCATGCCGATCTGGTGAGCTGGGCGGCCATCGGGGCGCGCACGACGGAAAGCCAGACGCACCGGGAGATGGCCAGTGGTCTGTCGATGCCGGTCGGTTTCAAGAATGCGACGGACGGCTCGCTGCAGGTGGCGGTGGACGCGATGCGGGCGGCGATGATTCCGCACAGTTTTCTGGGCATTGATCAGGACGGCCGTACGGCGGTGGTGCGGACGACCGGGAATGCGTTCGGACATGTGGTGCTGCGCGGCGGGCGGGCGCGCTCAAACTATGATCCCGGAAGCATTGCGTCCGCGGTGGCGGACTTGCGCCGGGCCGGGTTGCCGGAAGCCCTGATGGTTGATTGCAGCCATGCCAATTCCAACAAGCAGCATGCCCGGCAGGAGGAGGTCTGGGGCAGCGTGATCGCCCAGCGGGTCGGCGGCAGCCGCAGCCTGATCGGCCTGATGGTCGAGAGTCACCTGCACGAAGGGGCGCAACCGATCCCCGACGACCTCTCGCAGCTGCGGTACGGGCAATCTGTCACGGACGCCTGCATCGGGTGGGAGGCGACCGAGCGCATGCTGCGCCATGCGCACCGCGAGCTCGGGGCGGCCCGCGGCCGGGTGTTGGTGTCCGGTTAGGGCCGGTGCCGGTCAGTCTCGCATGAGCCGGTGCTTGTCGCGCTGGCGTTGGCGGCGCGGGGTGAGGTCGGCCGGGGAGTCCTCGGTTCTGGCACGCGTCCCATGGAGGATTTTATACCCCTGACCCTGCCAGACGAGGCGGGTGTCAGGCAGGGCGTCAGCGAGGAACCGCTCGTACGGCAGGAACTGGTTGGCGACCATCCACAGCTGGCCGCCCGGGCGCAGGGCACCGATGGCCGCAGCCATGAACTTGTGGCCGAGCAGCGGGTCGGCATGGCGTTCGTGGTGGAACGGCGGGTTCATGACCACGGCGTCGAAGCCGGCCAATCCCAGGCCTTCGGTGACGTCGGCCCATTCAAAGGCCACTCGCGTCGCGCCCTCCTCGTGCCGGATGAGCGGCGCGAGATTCCGGCGGGCGAGGTCGAGCGAGACGGCATCGGCCTCGTACAAATGCAGGTCGCGGACCAACGGGCGGTTTTCGAGCAGGAAATGGGACAGGAACCCCCAGCCGGCCCCGAGGTCGGCGACGCGCCCGTGCAGTCCGGGCGGTAGCTGCTCGATCAGCAGGCGTGAGCCGCGGTCGACGTGGTCCCAGCTGAACACGCCGGGCCTGGTGGTGAAGCGCGGGTCCTCGGGAAGCGGTTGCGGCTGGCCGCCGGCGAA
>JALRGF010000632.1 GCA_023253495.1 Verrucomicrobiales bacterium | reverse complement strand
GCATCGCCATGACCGGGGCCGGCGGCGCCTGGGACAATGCGAAGAAGTACATCGAGGACGGCCATCATGGCGGGAAGCATTCGCCGGCGCATGCCGCGGCGGTGACCGGCGACACCGTCGGGGATCCCTATAAGGACACGGCCGGGCCGGCGGTGAATCCGATGATCAAGGTCGTCAACATTGTGGCCATCCTGATCATTCCGCTCTTCTTTAAATGAAGGCCATCCGTCCCGCGGCGGCTCGGCTCCAGGGCGGCCGCGAACCGGTGACAAACTGAAGGAAAAAAGTTCCGGGCTATTTGACAAAACCGGCGGTGGCGGCTATCAAAATGAATCTAAGTGATTTTCCTGAGCCGTTACGGAACGGCCTGTAAAAAAATCTGGCTTGTCGTCCGGCGTAAGCCGGTTCGGCGAGCCGGACCCCCGCTGTCGGACTGGGAGGGCCGGCAGCGGGGTGTTTTTTTGGGGGGAGGCTGGACGGTGGACTCGGGGTGCGCCTTTTTTGCCATTATGAAGAGACATCAAGGAGTCGGCTGGTGGCGGTGGATGTGGGTTGGTTTGGCACTGGCTGGTGGCTGTGCGCGTTTGCCGGTGGGGGAACCGGGGCCGGGGGTGGGGGCCCAGGTGGTGCCGCGGGCCGAGGCGGTGCCGGCCAGCGAGGAAGCGGGGTTTGTCGGGACGGAGCTGGATGATGTGGCGCGGTACCTTGGCGGGATGCCCGGTCCGCGCGGATCGGTGCTGACACCCTTCCGTGAGCGGCCCGAGTGGGCGGCGCATACGATGGAGCTCAACGAGTTGTGGCGTCGTCTGGACACGTTGCGCCGGGGGCCGATTGAGTCGTGGAGCGGCCGGGAGATGCCGGATCTGCGATCGGCGGCCACGGTTTTTTATCCGTTCAGCGGCCCGGATTTTCTGTTTGCCGACCTTTTTTTTCCGGGGGCGGACACCTGTGTCCTGTGCGGGCTGGAGTCGGCGGATCCGCTGCCGTCGGTGGTTTCGCTGGATGACGGGCAGCGGGCGGATGGTCTGAAGGCGTTGAGCACGGCGTTGACGACGGCGCTGAGTTTTTCATTTTTCATCACGAAGGACATGAAGACCGACCTGCAGCGCAGCGAGCTGAAGGGAGTGTTGCCGGTGATGCTGGTTTTTCTGGCGCGGGGAGGGCATACGATCCGGTCGGTGGAGGCGGTCTCGCTGGATGCCGGCGGCCGGGTGACCGGGCGGGGCGCCGGGACGCCCGGGTTGCGGATCCGCTTCGGGGCCGGGCGCACGCTGTATTATTTCACGACCGATCTTTCCAATGCGGGTTTTTCGGATTCATCGCGTCTGGCGCGGTTTCTGCGCTCGCTGGGCCCGTCAGTCGCTTTCACCAAGAGTGCGAGTTATCTGATGCATGAAGATTATTTCTCCAGCATACGGGACTTCATTCTCGGCTGGTGCCCGGCGGTGTTGCAGGATGATTCGGGCATTCCTTTCCGCGGGTTCGATCCTGACCGCTGGGATGTCCGCCTGTACGGCCGCTACAGCGGGGTGCTGGGGATTTTCACGAAGTATTATCAGGAGGATCTGGCGGCGGCCGGTGCGGCGGGCTCCGATCCGCTCGGATTCGGAATCGGCTACAAGCATAACGAGGGGCAGTCCGTGATGCTCCTTGCCCGCCGCCGCCAGATCCGTTAGGGGTGCGGGGTTTTCTCCTTTTGTCTCCACCCCTTCGCTCCTTTTCTTCATGGAATCCCACGAAATCCTCCGCGAGGCGTTTCAGCAGACCAGCCCCAAGGAAATCGCCGCCGAAATGGGTCTGTCGCTGTCGCTGGTCTACAAATGGTCGCAGCCCGGCGACGGCAAGGGCAGCGGCGTGGAAAATCCGCTGGACCGGGTGGTGCAGCTGGTGCGGCTGACGAAGAACCCGCGATTGATCGAGTGGCTCTGCCAGCAGGCCGGCGGGTATTTTGTGCGCAATCCGCGGCACAAACAGCGCCCGGAGCATCAGGATGTGTTTCCCTCGACCAACGAGATCATCCAGCAGTTTGCCGATCTGCTGGAGTCGATCACTCATGCTGCGGCCGACCGCAGCATCACCAAGGAGGAGTCGGGCAAGATCCGGCAGCAGTGGGATGAATTGAAGGCGTTCACGGAAGGGTTTGTCCGCTGCTGTGAGGAGGGGAACTTTGAAAAACTGCCGGCGGCGCCGGTGTGGCGGGAGTGAGCGGCGGCCGGGTCACTCCGCGGCCGGCTGTGGTTCTTCGGGCAGCGCTTCCTTCCAGATGGGCACTTCTGTTTTGAGGCGGCGCAGAAGAGTTTCCAGGAGGATCATGGATTCGGCGCTGTGCGGGGTGGCGACGGCGATGAGCAGTGAGGCTTCACCGGCGGGGACGTCGCCGAGGCGATGGTGGATGCTGATGAGGGCATCGGGGTGTTCGGTGGCGGTGGTGTGGGCGAGAGTGTGCAGCGAGGCGCGGGCCATCGGCAGGTAGGCGGTGTAGCGGATGGCGCGGATGGGGCGTCCGTTTTCGTGGCCGCGCACGACGCCATGAAAGCAGAGTTCCGCGCCGTGGCGGGGCGACGCGAAGGAGTGGGCGGCGGCGACCGGTTGGTCGTCGATCCGGGTGGTGACGCGGGGGCCGTGGGGACTGTCGGGGGGCGGCGTCATGGAGTCGGCGGGCCGGCCAGCGCCTTGACGACAGCGTGGGCGGCGGATTCCGCGGTGATGGCGTCGAAGCACCGGTAGCGCTGCTGTCGGAGCGGGCATTCGCGCTGAAAGCACGGGCTGCAGGGGACGTGGTGGCGGAGAATGGTATGTCCCGGGCCGGCGGGGCCGGTCCACGCGGGTTCGGTGCTGCCGAAGACGGCGACCACGGGCACGCCGAGAGTGGCGGCGAGGTGCATGGTTCCGGTGTCGTTGGTGAGAAGCAGGTCGAGCGATGACAGCTCGTCCATGAGCTGGGCCAAGGTGGTTTTTCCGATGCGGTTGTGGTGCGGGGTGTCGCCGAGGAGGGCGACGAGTTCGGTGCCAACGGCCTCGTCGGACGGGGCGCCGAGCAGCGACCATTCGGCGCCGGTGGCGGCGGTCACGGCGCGGGCGGTGGCGGCGAATTTTTCGGTGGACCAGCGTTTGGCCGGGCCGTATTCGGCGCCCGGGCAGAGGCCGAGGCGGGGCGGTCGGCCGGTTTGGGGGTGGGTCGCGCGCGGTCGCAGCGGCGGGTGCAGGCGCAGGTCGCCGATGTCCGCGCCGCAGTGGGCGGCGATGGCGAGGAAGTGGTGGGAGTGGTGCCGGGGCGGACCGGGTTTCGGGGCCGGGACGATCTGGTGGAGGAGGTGCCGGCGCCAGCGGCCGCGGTAGCCGACGAGGCGCGGGATGCCGCAGCCGCTCACTTCGAAGGCGCTGCGCGGCGAATCGACGAGCAGGATGGCAACGTCGTAGCGGATGCCGGTGGCGCGGATTTTGCGACGGACGGCGAGCACGCCGTCGGTGGTGCCGCCGGAGTCTTTTTCGATGATGGCGTCGATGCCGGGCACGGCGCGCCAGAAGTCGGCGAGTTTGGCCGGGGTGAGCACGGTGAGGCGGGCGTCGGGGCGACCGCCTTTGATGGCGAGCACGGCGGGCAGTGCCATGCAGGCATCGCCGAGCCAGTTCGGGGTGCGGACGAGGATTTCGAACGGTTGGAGGTCGGCGACGGACATGCCAGCGGGGTATTCGACGCCGCGTTTGTATCGGGCGAGCAGAAAATTCGGTTTTGGTGTTTTCCAGCGGTTGTGGACCCAGAACCAGTCGGCGGGTGAGAGCCGGATGAGTTTTTCCAATTCGGCGTTGAGCTGGGCGGTGAGGCGGCCGATGTCGGAGCGTGGGCCGAGGACCGGGGGTGAGACGATGATTTTCCAGCGGGCGCGGCCGGTGGTGATGATGCCGAGCGGGAGGACGGGGCCGCCGGTGCGCAGGGTGAGCAGGGCGCCGAGGTTGGTGGTGGAAGCGAGGCGTCCGAAG
>JALRGF010000630.1 GCA_023253495.1 Verrucomicrobiales bacterium | reverse complement strand
CGCCACCGCCGCCGCCGCCGCGGTAACCACGGCCACCGCCGCCGCCGCCGCGGGAACCACCGCCGCCGCCACCGCCGCCGTAAGCCGGGCGTTCTTCACGCGGCCGGGCTTCATTGATGGTCAGTGGGCGACCCATAAAGTCCTGACCGTGCAGCGCCTTGATGACGGCGTCCGCTCCCTGCCAGTCGGCCATGGTGGCGAAGGCGAATCCGCGCGGCCGTCCGGTCATCTTGTCCATCATGACGAGGACTTCGGAGACCTCGCCGTGGGGGGAAAGCAGGTCGGTGAGGTCCTGTTCAGTGGCATCGAAGGAAAGATTCCCGATGTAGAGTTTGTTGTTCATTTACTTGTGGTGTTTGCCGAAACTGACTGCCTTTTCTGAGCTGGTTCCCGAACTGCGGGTTGCAAATCACCACTGAGATAGAATCAACGGACGACTTTCCCTGACTACCGAAATACTGACAGGCACTGCGACCAACAGCAGAAGTGTCAGGGCAACGGAGGAAAGCGCAAGCCCTTATTCCGGAGCGCGGTTGAGGAAATTTATGTGCTGCGCATTGACGGGTGGCGCGGGTGGTCTTTCGTCGGCTTCCCCCGGCGCCGTGCGTGCCGGCGGTGCCCCGACCCTGAAATCCCCCATGAGCGAAATCCAGCTGAACGAAAAACACATCCTCAAGCTCTCCCAGAGCCTCAGTCTGAACGTGCGTTCGGTGGCGGCGACGGCGGCCCTGCTGGCCGAGGGCGGCACGGTGCCCTTCATTGCGCGGTACCGGAAAGAGAAGACCGGGGAGCTGGATGAAGTGGCGATCCAGAACATCCGGGACGGCCTGGAGCGGCTGGGGGAACTGGATGGGCGGCGCGATGCGATCCTCACGTCGCTGAAGGAACGCAACCTGCTGACCGCCGAGCTGGCAGCCAGGATCGAGGCTGCCGAAACCCTGTCGCGGCTCGAGGATTTGTACGCGCCTTTCCGTCCGAAAAAACGGACCCGGGCCACTACCGCGCGGGAAAAAGGCCTGGAGCCGCTGGCGGAGGTGCTCTGGGCGCAGGCGCCGGGCACCGACCTTGAGGCCGAGGCGGCGGCTCATGTCGGGCGCGCCTATGTGCTCGACGACGACAAAAAGACCGCGGGCACGATTGCGACGGTGGCGGAGGCGCTGGCCGGGGCGCGCGACATCGTGGCCGAGCGTATTTCCGACGATGCCTCGGCGCGTCAGCAGGTCCGCGACCTGTATCTGCAGCACGGGGTGTTCAAGTCGAAGGTGATCACCGGCAAGGAAGCGGAGGGGGCGAAGTACAAGGACTATTTTGACTGGTCGGAGCCGGCGGCGGCGGCCCCGAGCCATCGGATTCTGGCGATGCGGCGGGGCGAGAAGGAGGGGTTTCTGATGGTGCGCATCCAGCCGGAGGAGGCTGAGGCGGTGGCGTTGCTGGAGAAGCTGTTTGTGAATCCGGGCGGGGGTGCCTGTGCCGCGCAGGTCCGCGAGGCGGCGGCGGACAGCTACAAGCGGCTGCTGGGATTTTCGATGGAGGCGGAGGCCCGGTTGTTTTTCAAGAAGAAGGCGGATGCGGAGGCGATCCGGGTGTTTGCGGAGAACGTGCGGGAGCTGATGCTGGCCTCGCCACTCGGCCGCAAGACGGTACTGGCGATCGACCCCGGTTTCCGCACCGGGTGCAAGTGTGTGGTGCTGGATCCGCAGGGGAAACTGCTCATCAACGGGGTGATCTACCCGGAGCAGGGGGCGGCGAAAGCGGCCGAGGCGGCGCAGGCGCTCAAGGCGCTGGTGGCCAAGTTCAAGGTCGAGGCGATCGCCATCGGCAATGGCACGGCCGGCCGGGAGACCGAAGCCTTTGTCCGCGGCCTCGGGCTGCCGAAGACGATTGTCATTGTCATGGTCAATGAAAGCGGGGCGTCGATCTATTCGGCGAGCGAGGTCGCCCGCGAGGAATTCCCCACCCAGGACATCACCGTGCGCGGTGCCGTCAGCATCGGCCGCCGCCTCATGGACCCGCTGGCTGAACTGGTCAAAATCGATCCCAAAAGCATCGGGGTCGGCCAGTACCAGCACGACGTCGATCAGACCGCGCTCAAGAAGTCGCTCGACGACACCGTGGTCTCGTGCGTCAACCGCGTCGGGGTGGAACTCAACACGGCATCCAAGCAACTGCTCAGCTACGTCGCCGGCCTGAACAGCCGCACGGCCGCCAATATTGTGTCTCACCGCGATGAGCATGGGGCCTTCGGGTCGCGTGCCGAGCTGCTCAAGGTGGCGGGGCTGGGCCCCAAGGCGTTTGAGCAGGCGGCCGGCTTTCTGCGCATCCGCGATGCGAAGAATCCGCTGGACGCTTCGGCGGTCCATCCGGAGCGCTACGGCCTGGTCGAGCGCATGGCCGCCGACCTCGGGTGTCAGGTGGCGGAGCTTCTCGGCGACGAGGGCAGACGGAAAAAGGTGGATCGCGCCAAGTACGTCAGTGACGAAGTCGGACTGCCCACGCTCAACGACATTCTCGAGGAGCTGGCCAAGCCCGGGCGCGACCCGCGTTCGCAGTTCGAGGCATTCAGTTTTGCCGACGGCGTGGACAAACCCGAGCAGCTGACGCCGGGCATGAGGCTGCCGGGGATTGTCACCAACGTGGCGGCTTTCGGGGCCTTCGTCGACATCGGGGTGCACCAGGACGGCCTTGTCCACATCAGCCAGGTGTCGGATGATTTTGTCAAAAATCCCGCTGACTTCCTCAAGGTCGGCCAGCGCGTCACGGCCACCGTGCTGGAGATCGACCTGCCTCGGAAACGGATCTCGCTGTCCTTGAAATCAAAACCTGAAATTCCTGATCCGACGGTCCCCCGCAGCGAACGACGCGAGCGCGGCGAGGGGCGCGCGTCGGGCGGCCCGCCCCGCAGCCGCGACACCGGCGGCGGCCGGTCGCAGGATACCTTCGGCTCGCTCGCCGGGGCTTTCGGTGGCCTGGGCGGCAATCCGTTCGACAAGGCCAAACCGAAGCGGTAGCCGCTTTTCCGGGACTCTGCGCGAGACCGGCGCGGTGGGACGAGTCCTCCGGGCTCGTAAGCGGCGGGCACCTGCGCTGAGCGGCCCGCACGCCATTTCTTCGGTGCCTCCACACGTGGCCCGGCGGTGAGAACGGGCGTCCACGACGGGTTTCCTGACCACGGCGCCGCCGCGTGTCCGCGCGCGCATCACACGAGGAGGCGGAAGGGTTTTGGTCGCGGGACGTCTTGAGCACCGGCGCGCCCCACCTCAAATGGCGCGCCCCACGATGTGTGCTTGGCGCGCTCCTTACGGCACGCGCGGGAATTTTCCGAAGTCGGGCTTCCGTTTTTCGATGAACGCCTGTTTTCCTTCCTTGGCCTCCTCGCTCATGTAGTAGAGCAGGGTGGCGTTGCCGGCGAGGTCGACAGCGGGATCCCAGAAGGCGACTCCCATGATGGGGTCGACGATCTCGATCGACA
>JALRGF010000614.1 GCA_023253495.1 Verrucomicrobiales bacterium | reverse complement strand
TCGTCGCCGGTTTCCTTGAACGGGTCGCAGCAGCCGTTTTCGAACGCGGCGATGGAGGCGTTGGCCGGGGTGGCATCGGTGCTGATGTAGAGCTCCGAGGCGTCGTCGCTGCGCAGGAAGAACGTGTAGTTTCCTGATTCGGCCGGGGTGAGCCAGCCGTAGACGCGGGCGCCGTAGTTGTCGCCGAGCGGCCCGAATTCCGGATTGTTGTTCAGGTTGCCGCCGGTGGTGACCGACATGGTGCTGAAGCTGGTGAGGAACCGGCTGGTCCAGACCCCGGCGGGGAACTGGCCGTCGTTGATGAGGGCGTCGACGCCGGTGCCGCCGATGCCGCGGTAGTAGTCCCAGGCCAGGCTGCCGCGCGTCTCGATGAACGAGGCGAACGACCGGGTGGTCGGCTGAATCTGGTTCTGGCTGATGCGGGTGTCCTTGACGCCGCTGACGGTGATCGAATAGTTCACACCCGGGGTCATGCCGGTGGTGGTGACATTGATGACCGAGGGGTCGGAGGTCAGGGTGACGGCGGTCGCGGTCAGGCCGCCGGTGAACACGTAGTTGGCGAGCGGCGCGAGCGAGCTGGCCAGCATCGGTTTGTTGAACCCGATGCGGACGCGGTTCGGGGTGGAGGACGCCGTGACGTACGCGATGGTCGGGGGCGTGGTGTCGAGCGACACGGTGACGGCGACCGGTTCGGTCTGCGAGTCACCCAGCGGGTTGCTGACGACGAGGCGGTACTGACCGGTGTCGCCGGGGAGCGACTGGGCGATGGCGAGGGTCGGGCCGTTCACGCCGCGGGGGTATTTCGGGCTGCCGTCCTCGTTGACCGAATCCGCGCTGAGCGGAGCGCCGTCCTTGAACCACTGGTAGGTATTGGGGAAACCGGTGACGCCGGCGGTCAGGGTGATGGTTTCGGTTTCGAGGCCGGCCGGGACCGGGGCCGGCTGGCTGGTGATGGTGGACGGGAAGTACGCCACGCTGAAGTGTTTCTCGATCTGCGCCGGGGTGAGGGCGTAGTTGTAGAAGGCGACCTCATCGATGGTGCCGAAGTACGGCACGGTCCCGTTGAAGCGGCTGCCGATTTCCAGCGGCTGGCTCAGGTTGTTGCGGTGCGGGCGGGCGGTGGTGTCACTGCTTTCGAGGCGGCCGTTGACGTAGAGGCCGGCGAAGTCCGATCCGTTCCAGGTCATGACGACGTGGTCCCAGCGGCCGGCGACCGGCGCGGTGGTGCCTTGGAGGAACATGACGGTTTCGCCGGTGCCGAGGTGTGCTTCCCACCAGGCGCCGTTGAAGCCCTGGTAAATCGCGTATCCGGCCCGGCCGGTATTGCGGTTCTGGGTGCCGACGATGGCGCGGCCGATGTTGCCCGGTTGATCCGGTTTGGCCCAGAATTCCACGGAGAAGGCGCCGGTCGGATTGTGGGTCGGGGTGTAGGGCACGCTGGCGGAGACGCCGGCCTGTTTGAATTTGGCGGCGGTGTCCGGGGCGATGCCGTAGGGGCCTTCGATGCCGAGGTCGACGTTGGCTGGCACGTAGGTGCCGTTGTAGCCGCCGGCGTAATCGGTCATGGTGGTGGTGCCCTGGGCTTCGTTGAGGCGCCAGTAGCCGGTGGGGCCGTCGGCCAGCACGTAGCTGGCGTAAGTGTCAGTCGGGGCCGGGTTGGTGAAGGTCACGGTGAATGGCGGGCTGGTGACCTCGCCGATCGGGTTGGAGACCGTTACGGTGTAGGCGCCGGAAGAGGCGGTGGAGGAATTGCGCAGGGTGAAGGAGGCGGTGGTGGCGGTGGGATTGCCGGTCACGGGCACGCCGTCTTTTTTCCACTGGTAGCTGAGCGGCGCGGTGCCGGCGGCCTTGACCTGGAAGATCGGGGCGCCGCCGGAAAGCAAGTTCCAGGTGCCGGAGGGGGAGGATTCGATGGTGGGGGCGGTGACGGCGGTGCCGTAGATGAAGCGGGAATTGTGGACCGCGATGGTGCTTTCGCTGAGGGCGTCGCCGTAGACGGCCACTTCGTCGATCGATCCGTTCCATGGTTCGAACGGGTTGCCTTCGAGGTCGATGCCGGCGGAACCGATGCGGGCGGGCAGGCCGGGGGTCGATCCGAACTGCGGATTGTCTTTGGTGCCGAGGGGGATGCCGTCGACGTAAGCGGTCACCTTGCCGGGGGTGAAGACGAGGGCGACGTGGGCGAGGCGGTTGAGCAGGGAGGGGGAGACGGCCCAGCTGACGCCTTGGGGCAGGGCGTCATTTTTGTAGAGCAGCGAGTTGCCGTCCGGGGCGGCTTGGAATGCATAGAAGGCGGCGCCGCCTTCACCGGAGAGCGAGAAGATGGTTTTCGGGTGTTGGGCGCCGGGGTTTTCAAGGTAGACGACGGCTTCGAGGGTGCCGGTACTGTCGGAGAACTCGTAGGCCGGAGTGGCCGGGATCGTGGCGTCGCCGCCGCCGCGCAGGCGGATGGCCCGCTGGCCGTACGAGCGGTTGGTGCGGCCGTCGTAGGAAGCGGTCCCCTGCAGGGTGGCATTGCGGGTGGCGTCCTTGGTATTGGTCACGACCGTGCCCGTGAAGGTATCGACGGGAAAGAAAGCGAGCAGGCTGGCTTCGGCTTCGATGGCGGCGCGGAAGAAGGCGTTGTCGGCCGACTTGGGCGGGACCACGGTCAGGGTGGCGTCGGGCGTGACGGTCGTCGCACCGTTGCCGGTGACCGCGACCTTGAACACACTGCCGCTGTCGGCGGCGGCGGCCACGGGCAGGATGTAATCGGGACCGGTGGCACCGGCGATGTCGGTGTCATTGCGTTTCCATTGGTAGGTGGTGTCCGGGTCGAGCACGGTGACCACTTCGAAGGGAGCCGCGCCGCCTTCCCAGACCGAGGCTGAGACCGGCTGGCTGATGAAGCCGGGGCCGGCCGGGCGCAGGAGCAGATCGGTGACCGCAAACTGGCCGGCGGCGAATGTCGAGTAGCGCAATTCGTCGAGGAAGCCGTTGAAAGCGGCGCCGGTGTCCTGACCGGAGCCGATGTACGGCACGCCGCTGGGGGCGGACACGCCTTCGGCCGGGGAGCCGCTGGCCACTCCGTTGACGTAGAAGGTGGCGACGCCATTGTCATGAACCACGGCGACATGCGTCCAGCGGTCGGTCGGAACAACCTTGGGATCGCCGATGGTGAAATTGGCCTCTGCGCCGACCCCGATGGCATCGCAGCGGATCTCGACCGCGCCTTCGCCCTGTTCATCAGTGGTGTAGCGTGTACGGAAAGCGGCACCGCCGGGGCGACCGCCGAAGTGACCGGATCCGGTGCTCATGAACTGGGCGTCGGTGCGGCCGCGGACGGCGCCGGTGTCGACCGGAAGCACCCAGCATTCCATGACCCAGTTGGTGGCCGGCAGGCCCCATTGTTCGGGCGTGGGCACGGTATTGTTCGCCCCTTGGATCCACATGCCCGAGTTGGCGCAGTTGAACGACCCCCAGCGGGTGGCCACGGTGCTGATCTGGGCGGTGGTGCCGAGCGGGCCGCCCACCGCATTGGTGGTGGTAACCGCCGCGGTCAAACCGCCACCGCCGGCGCCGCCGTCGCAGCCGGCAGAGAACGCGGCATTAAACGGGTGGTTTGTGCCGCTGGAGTCGGCCTGGATGCCGCTTTCGCCGCCTCGGATCCAGGAGTACGGGGTGACGGCGGCTGCGGCCCAGGAGGGCAGCAGGGCGACGACCAGGGCCGCGCTTCTCAGCGACGGCCACGATGGTGTGGGTCTGGTGTGCATGGGTGTTATCATGAAAAAAAGGTGGCTCGACGCGCGGGGCGCCGGGGAAACAGGCAGGAGGAAGGCTTCCGGGAGGAAGTGATGTGGAAGGAGGGGGGAGGAGTTGCGGGACACCCCCGGCGGAGCTCGATGTGCTCTACGGTTGTTCGCGCACGCGATAATAGCGAGCCGGAGTTTCCGGCGGGATCGACTGGTCGGTGAAGCTGGTCTGGGTCCCTTGGGAGGTGACTTCGCCGGGGATCTGGGACCATTGGGCGAGGTTGGACGAGAACCAGACCGTGTAGCGCCGGTCGGCCTTGGAGTTCCAGATCAGCGACGTCCGGTTCGCGGCGCGATCGTAGGCGATGTTGGTGATGACGAACGGGATCTCGCCGCCGCCGCCGCCGCCACCCGGGATGGTATCCGGACCGGCCGCGAAATGAGCGCTGACCTGATCCGCGCGGAGCACACCGCGCCAGAGGCGGAATTCGTCGATGCTGCCAAGGTGCTCCGGGTCATTCCACGCTGACTCGCCGAGAAACTCGTTGGCGCTGGTGACGTTCGAGAGGTCGTTGGTATCGATGTCGACAATCTGATCGATCGGCTGACCGTCGAGGAACGCGTTCAGATTGCCGTCGGCGGACACGGTGATGGCGAGGTAGTGGGCTTCGTTCTGGGTGACGTCGGTGCCAAGCAGTTTGGCGCCGTCGCGGTCGATGCCGGACGTTTCGCCATTGCCGCGGCGGTGGGTGTAGGCGAGTTCCTGGCCGGCCTGGGGCGAGCCGAACGTGAACAATTTCGCCCACGTGCCCGAGCCGTCGTCGGTGTACCATGTTTCGACCGAGATGCCGGTGGGTCCGAAGTTCTCGCCCACGCCGACTGTGCGGGAGAAGTCCATGCGGTCTTCGGTGCCATCGAGGCGCAGCTGCCCGCCCTCGACAGGCGCGTCGCCGACGAGCACGCCGTGGTTGCCGCTGATGGCGTCGGAGGCATCAAGGAGAAATGAATACCGGTGAGCGAGCACGGCGGAGGCGAGCGGGGGCGGGCTGTTGGGGTCGAGCGGGTTTGATCCTTCGGCCACCTCCCGGGCGTCCGAATAGCGGTCGTCATCCGTGTCTTTTTTGAACGGGCTGGTGCGGTGGACATTGACCTCGGCGCCGTCGGTGAGGCCGTCGCCATCGGTGTCAGCCACCAGCGGATTGGTCAGGGAGGTCTTGACTTCCACACCGTCGTTCAGGCCGTCGCCGTCGGTGTCCGCTTTGGTCGGATCGAGTTGCGGATTGGCCTGGAGTTCTTCGAGGTTGGTCAGGCCGTCGTTGTCCGGATTGTCTGAGGGTCCCTGGGGTGAGGTGGCCGAGCCGAACCACCGTTGTTCCCAGGCGTCGGGCAGACCGTCGCCGTCGGTGTCCCCGGGTGAGGGCAGGGTATTCGGGCCGGCGAGCAGGTTGGCCTGGACCTCGGGTTCGCTGAGGGTGCCGGACCAGAGGCGGAATTCGTTGACTTTGCCGCGGTGGCCGGGGTCATTCCAGGCGGTGGCGCCGATTGATTCGGTATTGCTGACCACGCTGGCAAGCGGGTTGGTCGGCAGGTCGGTGATCTGGCGGACGCCGTTGAGCCAGAGGTTGGTGGTGCCGTCCTCGGTCACGGTGAGGACGAGGTGGTGCTCGACGTTTTGCGGGATGTAGGACTTGCTGCCCTGAGGGTAATCGGCGAGGAAGTGAGCGCCGTTGCGGTCGATGCCGGGAGCGACGTCACCGCCGCCGCGGCGGTTGGTGAAGGCGATTTCCTGGCCGGCGCTGCTGGTGCCGAAAGTGAACAATTTGGCCCACGTGCCGGAGCCTTCGTCGGTGTACCATGTCTCGATGGTGACGCCGCTGGTGCCGTAGGTGGTGCCGATGTCGATGGTGGAGCTGAACGACATGTTGGCGGCGCCGGCGCCGGTGCCGGCGCCCGGCAGGACGAGATGGCTGCCGTCCACGGAAGCGCCGTTGAGGAGGACGCCGTTATTCCCGCCGACGCTGTCGGTGGTGTCGTCAGCGGCGTTGAAAGAATAGCGGTGGGCTAGGGTGGCGCCGGGCAGCAGGGGGGAGGCGATCAGGACGGCAAAGGCGATGACGGGGGTGAGCCGGTTCATGATGGATCGTTTTTAGGGATTCGGCCGATTCCTGTACAGTCCGAATTGCCGCGATTTCAGGACTCGTGGCGGGCCTCCGGACCGCGTGAGGCGCGTCCTCCGGGCGAGGTGGGGCGAGCCCTCCGGGCGCGCCGGCGGTGCGGACGTCTGAGGCCGGAAACGTTGGCGCCTTTTCGATCGGCGTGGCCCGCGGCTCTGCCGGTGCGACGTCCTGCGGGGCATGGGGCGCCCGCGCTTGGGGTACGCGCTGACGGCTGGCGCCCGGGAC
>JALRGF010000611.1 GCA_023253495.1 Verrucomicrobiales bacterium | reverse complement strand
CGTGGATGAACGTCCGGAAGAAGTCACCGAAATCACCCGCGCCATCCCTCAGGCAGAAATCTATGCGAGCTCGAACGATGCCGAGCCGAAAAACCACCTGCGGATTGCCCAGATTGCCATCGAGCGCGCCAAGCGCCTCGTCGAGGCCGGGGATGACGTGTTCATCGTGCTTGATTCCATCACCCGCCTAGCCCGGGCCAGCAACAATGCGATCATGGGGGGCGGATCGGGCCGCACGATGTCCGGCGGCATTGACGCGCGCGCGCTGGAACTGCCACGGCGACTCTTTGCTTCCGCCCGCAACACCCGCGAAGCCGGCAGCCTGACCATCGTGGGCACGGCCTTGATCGAAACCAATTCCAAGGCGGATGAGCTTATTTTCCAGGAATTTAAGGGAACCGGCAATATGGAGCTCGTACTCGATCGCAAAATCGCCCAAAGTTACGTTTACCCCGCCGTCGACATCTTCAAAAGCGGCACCCGCCGCGAGGAACTCCTGCTCCCGCCCCACCAGCTGGAAAAAATCAACCTGATCCGCCGCGGCCTCGCCGGCCACAAACCGGTCGAAGCCGTCGAACGCCTCCTTCACTTCGTCCGCCGCCACCCGACCAATGCCCAGATGCTGCTTGACATCCCGAAAGCCGCCTTTGTGGAACATTGACGGAACCGAAGAATCCGGTTGCACTCCCGCCCCTTCGTGCTAATCCCCTCCCTCGCCGATTCACGGCCCTCGTCCTCCCTCCCTTCAGTTCCGAGGCCCCCGGCTCGATTTTCCTTCATGGCCCTGGCAGAGATCATTCCGTTCGATCAGGCTTCCCAATCCGGGAAGCCGGCCAGCCATGGACCTGCCGCCACCGTTATGAGAAGCGACCTCGTCGAACAGGCCTCACGGCTGATCCCCCACCCCCCGATGCTCATCAACGTGGTGTCGCAACGGGTCCGCCAGCTCAACCAGGGACGCGCCCCGATGGTCGACCTGACCGGCCGCCGCAAACTCGGCCAGGCCGACATCGCCCTTCTCGAAATCATCGAAGGCAAAATCAGCTGGACCGGCAATGGCACGGCCGCCGACGGCACCGCCGATGGCTCCGGCGAGGCCCCGACCAAGCGCCGCAAAAAATAGACGGGGCCCGCGGCCCAGAATGAGGGCGGCCGCCACGGCACCGCCACGCGGCCGGCCCCCGCTCCGCCGCTCCCCCACCCCGCCATGCGCGACACGGAAATCACTGTCAATCGCAAGGCGCTGCGCGACTACCAGATCCTCGAGTCCTACGAGGCCGGCATCGAACTCAAGGGCACCGAGGTCAAATCCATCCGCCAGGGCCACCTGAATCTCCAGGACGCCTTTGCCAGCATCAAGGATGGTCAGGTGTTCCTGCATCAGTGCGACATCCGCCCGTACGACAAGGCCAGCCACGAGCAGCATGAAGGCCGCCGCACCCGGCGTCTGCTCCTCCACAAGCGCGAAATCAACAAACTCTACGGCCAGGTCATGGTCAAAGGAGTGGCCCTGATCGCCGTCAAAGCGTACTGGAAAAACCACCGTGTCAAAATCCAACTCGCCCTCGCCAAGGGCAAAGCCAGCCATGACAAACGTCAGGACCTCAGGAAACGCGAAGACCAGCGCGACATCGACCGCGCCCTCGCCCACGCCCGCCGCCACCGCTGAGTCCCCGGACCGCGCCCAGGGCCTCCGGCGGCCGGTCGCCCTCGCCCTTGCCGCCACCCTCGCGCTCGGCCTGGCCTCCTGCACCACCCCCGGCGGCACCGCCCGCCTGACCCCGGGTCCCGACCTCCTCTTTCACCAGTCTTCCCGCAGCCTCGAACGCCAGTTGCAGGAGGCCGAAGCCGCCTGGCCGGCCGCCGTCGCCCGCCATCCCCGCCCCGAAGACCTCGACCGCTACAACCGCGCCGTCGCCGAGGTCCTCGAAACCATCCAGGACGCGCGCCTCGGCGTGCCGTGGAACGAACCGTTTGTCACCCCGAGCCACACCCTGAGCTTCACCCCGGGCGCCAAAAACACACCGCAGCGCGAAATCTACAACCTCACCGAGGCCATCCCCGCCGCCGACGTCAAAATCCGCAATGCCCGGCGCCGGGTCGCCAGCCCCGGCCTCGGCGTGGCCTGCGTCACCACCCGCGGCCGCGACACGCAGGTCGTCAACACCAGCCAGTTCGTCCCGCTCAACGGCCGCTGGCTGCCCGCCACTTTTGTCATCGATTGCTCCACCCCCGGCAAGCCGGTCGGCACCTTCTTCAATACCATCCAGGCGTCATCAACGGTGATCAACGGGCGCACCCACGCCCTCGCCACCGACTTCACCGCCGGCCTCGAGCTCAGCCTGGGCTCCGGGTTTCTGCGCAAGTTCGCCCTCTCCGGACTGCTCAAGCCGGCCGCCAACCTCCAGCACACCGGGCTCTATTTCACGGAAGCCTTCGACCCCAAACGCATCCCGGTCATCATGGTCCACGGGCTGGCCTCGGATCCGCACATCTGGCAGAACCCGATGAACGAGATCCTCGCCGACCCCGTCCTGCGCGACCGCTACCAGCTCTGGTACTTCCTCTACCCGACCGGCATGCCGGTGCCCGCCACCGCCATGCGCCTGCGCGAATCACTCGATGCCGCCATCCGGACTTTTGATCCCGAAGGCAACGCCGCCGCCCTGCGCGACGTCGTCCTCGTCGGCCACAGCATGGGCGGGCTGCTCAGCCGCATGCAGGTCATCGACAGCGGCCGCGACCTCTGGAGCTCTTACTTCACCGTGCCGCCGGAAAACCTGTGGATCGACCCGCGGCGTCGCGAAATGCTCAAGGAATCGCTGTTCTTCGAACGCTCGCCCTACGTCGACCGCGCCATCTTCGTCGCCACCCCCCACCGCGGCAGCGAGATCGCCGACTTCAGCATCGTCCGCTGGGCCGTCAATTTCATCCGGCTCCCGCTCGACGTCGCCGGACTGGCCACCGAATTCGCCCAGCTCGACGTCTCGTTCTTTAATCCCGCCCTCCAGAAATTCGATGCTTTCGGCACCCGCAGCGTGGACAACCTCTCGCCCCAACACCCGCTGCTCGATGGACTGAACCGCCGCCCGCTCACCGTCCCGCACCACTCGATCATCGGCAACCGCGGGAAGCCCGGGCCGCTCGAGGCGTCCTCCGACGGCGTGGTCCCGTACACCAGCGCCCACCTGCGCACCGCCGCCAGCGAAGCCATCGTACCCGCTCCCCACAGCTGCGTCCAGGAACCGGAGGTCGCCGCCGAAATCGTCCGCATCCTCCACGCCCATCTCAAAGCTCCCACCACTTCCGCCCGCCAGGCGTCCCCGCGCCGCGCTCCGGCACGGCAAGCCGACAGCCCGCCCCGCCGGCCAACGCGCTCCCGGTCCTGATCCCTTCAGGTTCTCCCATCCCGGGCGCCACCGGACCAGTTAGACGGTGCCCTCACGCTTTCCCTCATCCCCCCGGGGATCATCCCTGATTGGTGCTCAAGGTCTGACAGGGGCGTTTGGCCCGCGCTGACCCTGCCAAACCGGTTGACGAACAGGTGATCGTGGTTATTGATGTTATTGGTTTCGGCCAGTTATCCGGTCCCTGTCAGGACATCCTAAGGAAACGCGTCGCTGACCGCGGATATCTTCTTTCCGCTCCTCCTCCATCACCCAACCCAAACCATGCTCATCACCATGAAATATTACCCCCTGATTCTCGCCCTCGCCGCGGTTCCGGCCTTCGCCGGTGACTCCTCCTCCGCCGCCCCCTCATCGTCCTCCGCCCCGGTCATCAGCGGGGCCGCCGCCGCCCCCTCCGGTTGGTTCCTCGGAGTCAAAGGCAGCGCCCTCTGGATGGAAGACATCGCCTACAGCGTCGATTTCCCGTTCGGTGACCTCGAAATCGATTCCAATTTCAAAACCGGCTGGGGCGTCACCGTGCCGTTCGGCTACCGCTTTGACAACGGCTTCAGCCTGGGCATGAGCGCCGGTTATTATACCGCGGACCTCGATGACGTGACCGTCAAATTCGACGGTGACACCCTCGGTGACATCCGCCTCGACGCCGACCCTTCACTCGTTCCCCTGCTCGCGAATCTCTCGTACAGCATCGGCCTGACCGAATCCCTCTCGCTGAGCCTCGGCGGCGGCCTCGGCATCGCCTATCACGAGTTTGATCTCGATCAGGTTGAAGGGTTCCGCTATGACTCGTCCTCGGACGGCTGGGATTTCTCCTGGCAGCTCTTCGGCGGCTTCAACTACAGCGTCGCCCCCAATACCGACCTGACCCTCGGCTACCGCTACATCTCCAC
>JALRGF010000601.1 GCA_023253495.1 Verrucomicrobiales bacterium | reverse complement strand
CGAGGAAATCCTGCGTCTCGCCGAGGCCGCGGACCACCCGGACGTGCGCACCGCGCTGGCCGCGCTGGCGGGGACGCCGGCCGGCCTCGACGCCCTGTTGCGGCAGCAGACGAAGTTCGACGCCGCCGGCCTGCAACCGTTGCTTACGGGCACCGCGGAAAAGCTGCTCACGGAAAACCGCGAGACCGCCCTGCGGGTCATCTCGGCCTTCAAGCTGACCGCGCTGGAGGCCAAGGTCGCCGGCCTGCTGACCGCCGCCACCACCGAACCACTGACGTTGCTGGCCACCCTGCGCGACCTCGGCAGCACCCGCCAGGAGGTTTTCCTCGGCTTCGCCAGACACGCCGACCCCGCCGTGCGCGACGCCGCCCTCGCCGGCCTGACCACCACCCCGGATGCCCTGCTCCCGCTCTGGCCCGGCCTCACTGCCGCCCAACGCAAACGCGCCCTGGACGCCCTCGCCGCCACCCCCGCCGGCGCCACCGCCCTCGTCGCCGCCATCCAGGCCGACCGCGTGCCCAAGGACGATCTCGACGGACCGCTCGTCGACAAACTGCAGGCTGTGCTCAAGGACGACGCCGGCCTGAAAGCGCTGCTCGACTCGATGGCCGGCCTGTTTTCCGAGGTGCTCGCCCTGAATGGCGACGGTGCCGCCTTCGTCGACTCCAACTTCACGCTGGCCGGGCCCTTCACCCTGGAAACATGGATCAAACTCGATCCGGACATCGGCAATGCCGACAGCCTGCTCGGCGCGCCCGGCGTGCTCGATGTCAATTTCTTCGATTCACGCCTGCGCGTGTGGGTCGGCGGCCTGAACGACGTCATCGTGGCGAAAAAGGCGATGGCCCCGGACGTCTGGACACACGTCGCCGTGACTCGCGACGCCGACGGACACTTCAAGCTCTACCTCAATGGCGAACTGGACCAGGCCGACGGACGGCCGGACCCGCGCGAGTACACCGGCCTCGCTGTCGGCCGCAGCAATGTGCCCCAGGGGACCGCCGCCCAGCTGGCCGAGTTTCGCATCTGGCACTCCTGCCGCACCGCCGATGAAATCCGCGCCGCCTTCGACCGCACCGGGCTCGACCCGGAACCCGCCTACTACCGGCCGCTCCATGCCGCTTGGGATGCCCTCCACGGCCCGGCCCGCGTCATCAAAACCATGGACTTCCCACCCCTGGTCACCCCGGAGGCCGCCAAGGCGCTCGACGCCCGCTTCGCCCACTTCCGCGCCCTCGCCGAAAAACCCGGTGGCGACCCGGCCCGCGGCAAGCTCGCCGCCGCCGTCTGCATCGCCTGTCACAAAATCGGCACGGAAGGCGGGGAGATCGGACCCAGCCTGAGCGCAGTCGGCGCCATGGGTACCGAAGCCATCCTGCGCAACATCCTCACCCCGAATGCCGCCATGGAACCGGGATACCGCGTCTTCCGCGCCGAACTCACCGACGGCAGCCTGAAAGAAGGCTTCCTCGCCCGCCAGGACGCTGACGCCGTCGTCATCCGCCTGCCCGGCATCGAGGACGAACGCATCCCGACCGACAAACTCCGCAAGGCCGGATTCGTCCGCCGCTCGCTCATGCCCGAAGGCCTCGAAGCCGGCTTCACCCCGGAGCAATGGACCGACCTCTTCGCCTACCTGAAATCCCTGCGCTGAGACTCCCGCACCACCACCGCCACGCCCCCGCACCCACCCCCACATCCCATGAACCGCTACATCACCGCCGCCGACGCCGAACACGTGGACCTCGACTGGTGCCACGTCGAATGGCTCGCCAGACCAGGCATGGTCGAGGCCAAACACCTCCTGCTCGTCCGCGCCACCTTTCCCCCCGGCGAGGCCCACAACTACCACTTCCACCCGGTCCACGAGGAAATCCTCTACGTCCTCGAAGGCGAAATGACCCAGTACGTCGGCGAAGAACACCGCGTCCTCAAAGCCGGTGAACTCGCTCACATCCCCGCCGGCCTGCCCCACGCCACCTACAACACCGGCTCCGGTACCTTGCGCTTCCTCGCCATCCTCAGCCCGACCGGTGCATCAGGCCCCGACGTCGTCGACTGCTTCCACGAGGAACCATGGAAAACCATCCGCCCACCCATCCCGTACCCGTCCCAGCAGTCGCCGGCAACCTGACCCGCGGCGAGGTCAGGGGACGTTCCGGTGGATCCCGGGTGATGGCGCCCGCTTGCGCGTTACACCGACGACTCCTCCCGTGTGCGGTGTGGCGGGCGGCGGCATGGGCGTTTCCGTCGAGGGCG
>JALRGF010000569.1 GCA_023253495.1 Verrucomicrobiales bacterium | reverse complement strand
AAATCGGGTTGTCGCGCGAGAACCCGCAGTAGGCGCAGTTGTTCACGCATTCGTTGGAAAGGTAGAGTGGCGCGAACAAGCGCATGGTGCGCCCGAAGTACTGGCGGGTGAGGGCGGCCGCCTCCCGCGCCATGGCTTCCAGTTCCGCCGGTGATTTCGGGGCCAGCAGCGACGCCATCCGCCGTGCCGCCGGCGTCGGGCGGTCGTCCAGCGAATCAAGAATGGCGGAAAAGGCGGTCATGGGGTGGCGGATGAAAACGGAAAACCAGCATACGGGGCCCGCCCGCGCCGGCCACTGATTCCTGTCGGCCGGCTGGTGCCGGGTGCGGGCTCCCTCGGGGCGGCGCCGACGCCCGGGGCCGGGGAATTGCTCATTGCGGACGCCATCCGGGTCTTGCAGGATGCGGGCATCATGACATTCCTGAAATCCATCCGGATCTCCCTGATACTGCTGACCGGACTGGCGTCCGGGGCGCGCGCACATGATGCCGCTGCGGACATGGCGGAAGCGGCGCGGGCGTTTCTGGCCGCGCTGGGCGATGACCAGCGGGCGAAGGCATCGTTCGAGCTGGGTGCGGAGGTGCGGGACGACTGGCACTTTATTCCCAAAGACACGCGGCCGGGGTTGCCACTCAAGGAGATGGACCACCCGCAGCGGCTGCTGGCCTACGCGCTGCTCGGGTCGGGACTGGGCACCGACGGTTTTGTCAAAACGACCACCGTGATGAGTCTGGAGCAGATCCTGCGGGACATGGAGAACGCACCGGAGCGCCGCGATCCGGAAAAATATTATTTCAGCATTTTCGGTCGTCCGGATGCTGCCGGCACCTGGGGGTGGCGCTGTGAAGGGCACCATTGTTCGGTGAATTTCACCATTGTGGCCGGCCGGCTCTCGGGCACTCCGAATTTCCTCGGCGCCAACCCCGGAGAGGTGCGCACCGGGCCGCGGGCCGGGCTGCGCGTGCTTGCCGAGGAGGAGGAAGCCGGACGCACGCTGGTCCGGCATCTCAATGACGACCAGAAAAAGGTGGCCATCCTGCCGGGCGACGCACCGGCTGACATTCTGACCGCGGCGCAGCGGACGATCGAACCGCTGACCCCGGGCGGGCTGGCGGCCGGCACCATGACCGCCGAGCAGAAATCCCTGCTCCGCGATATCATCAGCGTCTACCTCAATCGCGCGCGGCCGGAGCTGGCCGCGGCTGAATGGAAGCAGATCGAGGAAGCCGGATTCGACGCCGTGCATTTCGTCTGGATGGGCGGAGTGGAGCGCGGTCAGCCGCACTATTACCGCGTGCAGGGGCCGACCTTCCTGCTTGAGTATGACAACACCCAGAACGAAGCGAACCACCCGCATGCCGTCTGGCGTGAGTTCAAGGGTGATTTCGGGCGCGACTTCCTCGGCGAGCACCTGAACAAAGACCACTGAGCCGGCCTCGGCGGGCCGCGCCTCAGCGCGCGACGACCACCGGCAGCCCCACCGGAAGGTGTTCGTGCAGCAGCAGCGCGATGCGGTCGGGCACCACCAGCGAGCCGTCCGAGGTGGCCGCTCCGGTCGCCTCGCCCCCGAAAATCACCGGCCCCTCCCCCGACAGCGCGATCCACCCCTTTGGAGTGACGGCGTCAAAAACCGCCTCCGGCGGCAGCGGATCAAGCTTCGGAAACACTCCGCGCAGCAGCAGCGCGCCCGTTTTGGTCCGGAAATGACCGTAGCGCAGCGTGGGCGGCACCGGCGGCTTGCCGGCCACCGTGAACGTGCCTTCCGGAGTGGGTGAAAGCGGCCGGCCGGTGGCCACCGGCGCATCCATCAGCACGAGGTCGCCCTGCCGCACGACCAGGCGATGGGAATCGAGCGAAACTTCGATGCCGGTCGCCTGCGCCAAGCGTGACTCGGCCTCCGGATGCATCCGGGTTTCGGCGACCGGGCGGAGCCGCCGGAGCAGGGCGTCCACCGGCGGCGCGGGGGCGCTGGCCGCGTCGGCCGGGGGCGCGGTGCTGTCGATAGTGCCGGTACCGGCGGCGGTTTCCCGGGTGTCGGCGGTGGTCGCCCCGGCCTCCGTGCCGTCCCCGGCGTCCGGACCCTCGCTGCCAGTGGCAGGGGTGCCCTTGGACAACGGGGTTTTGACCGGCGGCTGATTGGACATACTCTGGGGGTCGATGATGTGTTCAATCTTGAGGCCGGGCTTCCCCTGGCGCAACCGCTTCCGCCGTTCGCCGGCAGGGCCGGGGGTCGCCGGGGTCTGCCTCGGGCTGACCGCCGTCCTTGCCTTGGCCGACATCCAGCAGGACAAGCCGGGACGGCGGGAGGACAAGGAAAAGAACACGCGCCAGGATGCCATCCGCCGCGCCGCGGAAATCCCGACGCCGCGGGATGCCAGCGTGACCGTGTTGCGCGGGGAGCCGACCCGGATCCGCCTCGAGGCGACCGCGCCTCTCCGCCAGGCGGTCATTTTCCGGCTGGGGGACCGGCCGGCGCACGGCACGCTGAGCGACCCGCGACCCGCTGCCGAAAGCCCCTCAAGTGCGGTGGTCACGTACACGGCCGGTCCCGGGACGGCTGCCGCCGACTCGTTCACCTTCCGCGTCAAACACCGCGACACCGCCACCAGCGGGTCCGCCACGGTGAGCATCCGCATCGTCGACCCGCAGCCGGAACTCGTGGTTCCCGGCACTCTGGATTTCGGAGAGACCGTGATCGGCGAGACCGCGGTGCGCCCGCTGGCGCTGGAAAACAAGGGGACGGCCGCCTTTGCCGCCGCCCTGCGCCTCGATCCGCCATGGCGGCTGCTTCAGGAATCCGCCGAGGTGCGCCTCGAACCAGGCGCCCGCCTCGAAGTGCGCGTCGGCTTCGCGCCGACCACTCCCGGAGAGGCCGCTTTCAGACTCGCGTTTCCCGGCCTCGACGGCACGGCTACCCGCCTGACCGGCCGCGCCGTCGCCCCGGTCCTGCTGCAGCCGTCGCTGGTGCAGCTCGAGTGGGACGCGGCCGCCCGCACCCGCCGCGCCACCGCGACGCTGACCAACCGGCTGGATGCCCCGCTCGAGTTCACCGTTTCCGGCTCGCCCCGGCTCTCATTTTCCGAGGAACGCGGCACCCTGCCGTCGCGCGGGACGGCCGAGGTCACCGTCAGCGTGCCGCTCCCGGACGCCGCCGACCTGCAATCGCTGCTGAGCGTGGTCGCCCGCGGGACGCGCGTCGAGGTGCCGCTTACCGCCGCCCCGGCCCCGCCAGTGCTCGCGCTTGCCGGCAGCGACGGCTGGCTGCGGGATGGCGAGACCCTGAGCCTGCCCGAAGGCACCGCCGAAGGGGCTCTGGTCTTCGCCAACGAGGGCGGGGAAGCCGCCGCCCTGACCGTCACCCTGCCGCCCGGCTGGGCGTCGCCCGGTCTGGAAAATGCCGCCCCGCTCGCCCCCCGCGAGACCCGGCGGCTGCTGCTCGTGCCCCCGGCCGAACGGGCCACCGCCGTCACCGGACCACTCGAACTCCGCCTGCAGGAAGAACGTCTCGCCCTGACCCTCGCCGCCCCCGCTCCCCCGGCTCCCGCCGTCACTCCCATCGGTCCGGACGCCCTCCTGACCGCTGTGCCGTCCGCACTGACCGAAGGCGCCGGCCAGCGCGAACTGACGGCCGAGGAGAAACAACTGCAGTTCATGATCGACACCCTCGGCGTGTTTCCGCATGACACGCGGTTCGACCGCAATCTGCCGGAGCTGCCGACGGTCACCGTCGGAAACCTGAAGCCGGAACGGGTTGATCTGGTGCTGCCGGCGCCCGGTGCCGAGTACTCGCTGGTCGTTTTCCGGGACGAATACCGTCCGCCGCCCGGCAGCACCCGCCCGACACGCCACTGGCTGCCGATCGACGGCCTGAAATGGAAGGCGTCGGGCAGCTCGGTGGCGAGCACGCTGGGCGGCCTGACTCCGGGCGGTCGGATTCTCCTGCGCTTTGCCGTGCGCACAGCGGACGGCCGCGTCGGCCCGCCGTCCAATCCGATTGCCATCACCACGCCTGTGCCGGCCCCTCGCCGCTGGCCGTGGATTCTCGGCGGAACCGGGCTGGTCGCCTTCGGGTGGTGGTGGCGGCGGCGTCGGGCGGCCGAGTAGGCCGGGCCAAGCCTTGGTTACACCAGCGTCCCCCCCGGGACCGCCGCAGACCCCTGCGGCTCGACGCCCCTGCCCTTCTCACGATGGACTGGCTGCCGAGGTGGGCGGGTCCCCCGAGGGTTTGATGGAGGTGCTGGAAGGAGGTGGCTGCTGG
>JALRGF010000426.1 GCA_023253495.1 Verrucomicrobiales bacterium | reverse complement strand
GGAGGAGTGAGCGTGCCGGCGGTCCGGCTGTGAAGGCGGAGCCGGTCCGGGGTGTGCCGCGGGCGACGGCGCCGGTGGTCCGCGGGCGACGGCGCCGGTGGTCCGCGGGCGGCGGCGCCGGTGGTCCGCGGGCGACGCATGGACGGCCGGTGAGGAGCGGGGCGTGAAAACGGATGAAGCCCGGCCGGCGGTCATGCGAGATCCCCCAATTTTAAACTCGCGGAGGCCCGACCGACCGGGCTTCAAAGGGGTGACCCGCCCGCGGAGTGACTCACCGCGCAGGAAGGGTTTTTTGTGTGCTGGTGTTAGGATTACCAGACCGGCGTGTCCGGTGTCACGCTTTTTTGCGATTCACGCTGAATTGTCACCGCCCGGGGTGCGGCGGCCGTATGGCCAGGGCCACCCATCCGGCGATGAAGGCGAGCCCGCCCAGCGGGGTGACCGGACCGAGGGCCGGGACCCGGGCGAGCGCGAGGACATAGAGACTTCCGGAAAAGAGCAGGAGACCGGAGAGCAGGCACCAGGCGGCGGCCGGGGCGCGACCGGGAAAGCGGGGGGCCAGCGCCCAGAGCGCTATGGCGTGAATCAGGTGGTAAAAGACGGCGGTTTCCCAGGTTCCGAGCGATCCGCGGGCGACGAGCCGGTCGTGCAGCTGGCCGTGCGCTCCGAGGGCGCCGAGGACGACACCGAGGGCGGCGAGCCCGGCGGCCAGACGGGACAGGGCGGATGCGGACATGAGACATCGTTTGCCATGGATCCCGGCTGCGCAATGATGACGACCATGAAAAGTGTCGCCCTTTCTTGGCTTGCGGGTATTGCTCTGGCCGTGATCGCGCCGGCTCAGGAGGTGCCGGTCACGACGGAGACTTTTGACGCGCTGCCGGCCGGCCCGCCGCCCGATTCACTGATGGTGGTGGAGGGCGGCTGGGCGATTGCGGGAGAGACCGGGGCCCGGGTGCTCGAGCTGCAGGCGGAACCGGTGGTGGATGCCGCCATTCTGATCGGTCCCTCGCTGAAAGAGGGTGCCGCCATCCGGACCCGGGTCAAGGCGGCCCGGAGCCGCCGGGCGTATCCGAGCCTGGGGGTCGGGCTTTACGGGATTTCCGGCGTGAAGGTGCGCCTGGTGCCGGCGCGGAAAACGATCGAACTGCTGGTCGGGGAGGACGTGGTGGCGC
Organism: Verrucomicrobiales bacterium; assembly: GCA_023253495.1. Classification (GTDB taxonomy): domain Bacteria; phylum Verrucomicrobiota; class Verrucomicrobiia; order Verrucomicrobiales; family V1-33; genus CAJBME01. The sequence continues at coordinate 3,273 of JALRGF010000426.1, read as the reverse complement.
AGGGGCCCTTTGCCGGCTGGACTGAAGACGTGTGGTGGCAGGTCGAACTGAAAGTGGTGGCGGGTGGGGAGACGTGGACGGCGGAGGCGCGGGTCTGGGCGGACGGCGGATCGGCACCGGCCGCGGCCACGCTCGCCCACCGGCTGGAGGCGGCGCCCGGATCGGGCCGGGCTTCGCTGATCGGGGCGCCCTATGCGAACAAGCCGGTGCATTTTGACGACGTCACGGTGACCGGAGGGAAATGAATTCCGAGGGGCGTCGGCATGAAGCGGATTTCCCGGTGCCGCCTGCTGGTGGCTTCCGGGGTGCGGAATCGGGTTTTGGGCATGGCTTATTTTGATCACAATGCGACCACAGTGATGTGTCCGCCGGCGCGGGAGGCGTGGCTGCGGGTGCAGGACCGGATGTGGCACAATGCGTCCAGTCTCTATCGCGAGGCGGCGGCGGCGCGGGACGAATTGGAGCGGTGTCGTGAGCGACTGGCCGAGCTGACCGGCTGCGGGGATCCGGAGACGATTGTGTTCACGAGCGGGGCGACTGAAGGCTGTGACCGGTTTTTCCGCGGCTGGGCGGAACGCGGGGTGGGGGAAGGCGGCGTGAGGGTGTCGCCGTACGAGCATCCGGCGGTGCGGGAGCCGGCGCAGCGCTGGTGCCGGGCGCGGGTGGTCGGGGAGGGCGCGTGGGAGGCGGATCGGGCGGGCGTCCGGGCGTGGATGGCGGCGAACAATGAAACCGGCGAGGTTTTTGCGTGGCAGCGGTGGCTGGCGGGTGGCGAAAGGGGAGACGGCCACCGGCGGTTTTGCGATGCCTCGCAGTGGTGGGGCAAGCGGCCGGCGGCGGAGCTGGCCGGGATCCGGGCGGTGGTGGTCGGGTGCGCGCACAAGTTCGGCGGTCCGAAGGGGGTGGGATTTGTGCGGCTGCCGGAGCCGGTCGACGCGGCCGGCGGATGGTCCGGGCAGAATGGCGGCCCGCAGGAACACGGGCGGCGCGCGGGCACGGAGGACGTGGCCGGGGTCGCGGCCATGGTCGCGGCCCTGGAATGGTCGGAAGACCGGATGCCCGGAGAGGCCGGACCGCGCGATGCCTTCGAGGAGTCGCTCGGTTGGCCGGTGGTGGCCGGCGACCGCCCGCGGCTCTGGAATACCAGTCTGGTAGTGGCCCCGCGCCACTCCAACAAACGCTGGCTGGCGCGCCTCAGCCAGCGCGGCATCCAGTGCAGCACCGGCAGCGCCTGCAGCAGCGGGAAGGACGGCGACTCACAGGTGCTGGCCGCGATGGGGCTGGAACCCGACGCCATGCGGCGCGTGCTCCGGTTTTCCTCGGGGTGGGCCACGACCGACGACGATTGGCACGACCTGCTGGCGGCGCTGCGCGCAGTGGAGCGGGAGCTGGATGCGGCGTGATCGAGAAGCGGGACGTGGAGGTGGGACGTGGAGGTGGGACCGGACTTCCAGGCCGGTCAGCGGCGGGCGCGTCCACCGCCCGGCCTGCTTTCCGCCTGCTTCTGTGCGTGCCCCGGGCGCGTGCCCCGGGCGCGAGCCCCCTAGGCTCGGAGAGTACCGTACCGGCAGAGCCGTGAGGCACGCGGCTTGAGGAGGCGAAACAGTTTCCGGCGGCAGACGCCCTCACCGCCGGCGCGCCCGGAGGTCTCGCCCCACCCCCTCTGCCACGTCCCTCCCATCTACTCACGCCGGGAGGGTGCCTCTTTTTCGTGGGTCGAATTTTCTTGACCGTTGCGCGCCGATTTCATTTTTTGCTCTGACTCTTTGCAAACCTGATGCGCCTCACCACGGGTGCCAGACCTTCAACATTATGATAAAAACACTTCTTCACAGCCTTGGTGCGCTGGCCTTGGCGCTGGCGCTCTCCGGGGCGGCCCGGGCCGGCACCACGGTCAATGCCGGTTCCATTTCCGCCGTCAACGGCCCCGGCGATCTCGATCTGCTGGGCGAGATCGTTTATGCGATCAATTTCAGTCCGAACGACCCTCCGCGCACGGTCAACGGGGTTGTCTTCACTCCGGACACGGCGCCGCCCGCCGGGGTCACCCTGGTCGGCCCGCAGAACGTGGTCGGCTGGCAGACGAAACCGGAATTCGGTGACTCGCTGAGTGACAATGCGCTGGAGGAAATTTTCCACGACATCCGCTGGGCGAACAACGGAGCCGGCGAAAAGCTCGAGGCGCACCTGCCCGTCAATGCCGGCGAGACTTACAAAATCCAGATCCTGATCAGCGGCAACCACGCGGCCGACAACCGCCGCTGGGATATTGAGGTCGAGGGCGCGCTGGTGGTGGATGAAATCGTATCGCTCGGTGAATCGCCGGATGGCGAACTGCCGGTGTACGACGTGGGTGCGTCGACCGTGTTCACGCAGACGGTGACGGTGGCCGACGCCTCGCTGGACATCATCATGGGTGATCTCGGCGGCAACAACGACGGCGGTGACCGCAACCCGATCTGGCAAGGGCTGATCGTCGAACGCCTGGTGCCGGACACCGACGGTGACGGCCTGCCGGACGCCTGGGAAATCGCCAGTTTCGGCAATCTCGCGCAGACTGCGACTGGGGACGCGGACAGCGACGGCCTGCTCAACGGACCCGAGTACACCCTGACAACCAATCCCACGGTGGCCGACACCGATGGAGACGGCCTGAGTGACGGCGCGGAAGTCAATACCCACGGATCCAATCCTAAAGTGGTGGATACCGATGGCGACGGCTTGGCTGACGGCGCCGAGGTCGCCACCCACCTGACCAGCCCGACTCTGGCCGATACGGATTTCGACGGATTGTCCGATGGCGCGGAAGTGACCATCCACACTACGGACCCGAAGGACCGCGACTCGGACAACGATGATTATGACGACGGCGTGGAGGTGGCCAACAACACCGACCCGAAAAACCCGAGCCTGTTCCCGCTGCTGAGCAGCACCGGCCGGGTGATCACCGGCGGCGATGCCGGGGAAGGGCTCGACCTGACCGGTACGTTCCTGTACGCCTTCAACATCGGCACCAACGGAGCTCCCGGTGTGATCGGCGGGGTGGAATTCACCGACGAAACGAACAATGGCGCCGGCGGCATCACCATTTCCACAACCAATGAAATCGCCGCCTGGAACGGCCAGCCTGCCTTCGGCGACTCTCCGAGTGACGACGCCCTGGAGAACCTGCTCTGGTCGATCCGCTATGCCGGGCGCGTCTCGATCACCCTGACCGGCCTGACCCCGGGCAAGCCGTACAAGACGCAGATTCTGTTCCTCGAGCGCTGCTGC
>JALRGF010000344.1 GCA_023253495.1 Verrucomicrobiales bacterium | reverse complement strand
CGCGACACCAACATCACGCCGCTGCGATTGCCGCGGAGTTGGAGTCCCAGCCGCGGTGGCCGGAATCGACGGGGTATGCGGTGCGCGGGCCGGCTGGCTCGGCGTGGCCCTGTCGCTGGCATCCCTCCGGGATGCATGGCTCGGCGGACGGGAACCGGAGGTCTGTGCGCTGCTCCGACCTCCGGCTCTGTTCGGTCATCCCTCCGGGATGAAGGGCGGGGAGGTGGCTGAAGGGCGGGGAGGTGGCTGACGCCCGGCGTCCTGATTCCGGGATTTTGACTTCCCACGCGGGGCGCATCCCGTATGCTCGGGAAAATCCCTTATCCATATCGAATGAAAGAGCGTATTTTTTTGCGGCCCCTTGGCGGGTGGCGGTCTGTCTGCTGGGCGGTGGCGGCGGCTGGCGTGATGGCGGGGGCCGGGCCGGTGCGGGCGGGCAGTTACACGCAGACGTTCACGGCGGCCGATGGCACGACGGTGCTGGGGGACTCGAGTGCGTTGGCGGGCACGCCGGCCGGCACGGGGTCGGTGCAGGGGAATGCGTTGCGGCTGACGGCGGACGGGGCGGGGGCGTCGACGGTTTCCTACAAATTGCCGGTGCTGGATTCCGGCAAGGAGATCACGGAATTCACGGTGAGTTTCCAGCTGCGTCTGGAGAAGGCGGATCCGGCGGCGGCACCGGGCGAGGGGTTTGCGATGAGTTTCGGGGCGTTGCCAGCGAACAACGGGCGTGGGGAGGAAGGGTTTGCCATGACCAATGGGGTGACCGTCGGGTGGGACGCGGCCGATGCGGTCGACGGCCCGTACATCCGGGCGAAGGCCAATGACGTCAATGTGCGCACCGTGCTGGCGTCGGCGCTCAACCCGCCGGGCACGGTGATCAACGGGGTGCCGAACTTCTTTTTTGACGGCGGCTTTCATCCGGTGGTGATCAAGTGGAATGTTTTTGACGGACTGGAAGTCTCGTATGCCGGGCAGGTGGTGATGACCGGCATTCCGACGCCCGGGTTTTCGCCGGCGGTCGGTCACCGGTTCGGGTTTACGGCGCGGACGTCGGCGGCGTTGAGCGAAGGGGTGTTTCTTGACGACCTGAGTGTGACCACAGTGCCGTCGGCGCCCCTGGAGACCGGCGGTCCGTACATCACCGAATTCATGGCGGACAACCGGGACACGCGCGAGGACGAAGACTGTGAGTCGGGAGCGTGGCTGGAAATTTACAACGGTCAGAGCACCGCGGTTTCGCTGGCCGGTTGGTCGCTGACCGATGATCCGGCGGTGCCTCGCCGGTGGGCGCTGCCGTCGATCACCCTGCAACCGTACGCCTACACGGTGATCTGGGCGGATGGCAAAGACCGGCGGACGGGACCGCAGTATCATACGAATTTCGCGCTCAATCCAGCCGGCGGGTATCTGTCCCTCGTCAAGCCCGACGGCGTGACGGTGGCCAGCAGTTACACTTACGCCCGGCAGGTGGTCGATGTGTCCTTCGGGGTGCTGCGGCCGACGCTGGTACAGGGGTATTTTCAGACGCCGACGCCGGGGGCTAAAAATGCCGGGGTGCAGGCGCCGGCGCCGGCGTCCGGCGAGGAAGTGGTTTTTTCGCGCAGCGGCGGGCTGCTGGCCGGTCCGTCCTCGCTGCAGGCGGCGGCGCCGACGGAGGCGGGTGCGGTCGTACGGTACACGCTGGACAACACGCGGCCACATGGCGCTTCGCCGGTCTGGCCGACGGCCGGGCTGGTGCTCAACGCCCCGGCCACGCCCGGCGCCCTGAATACCGCGATCAACGTCCGGGCCGCCGTCTTCGCGCCCGGACGCCTGCCGGGAAAAATCAGCAGCCGCACGTTCATTCCGCTTGATGCCAGCCTGACCAACTACCGCGGCACCGGTCAGCCGTTTTCCTCAAACCTGCCGATCATTGTCTTCAACAGTTTCGGCAAGCCGATTGACACGGCGGGCGGCAGCCCGGGAGCCCGGACGTTTTCGTACTGCTACGGTATCACCCTGGCGCCCGACCCGGCCAACGGAAACCGGACCTCACTCACCGGGCCCGTCGACTACCAGGGGCGCGGCGGGGTGCATGTGCGTGGGGAAACGTCCTCGGGTTTCGCCCAGAAGCCGTACTCCTGGGAGCTCTGGGACAACTATGAGAATGACAAGGATGAGTCGATCCTCGGGCTCAGTGCGGATTCCGACTGGGCGCTCATTTCCAACTACAACGACAAGTCGGTGCTCCGGAACAAACTGCCCTTCGACACCATGTACGAACTCAATGGCGAGGGCAGTGCGATGCGCGAGCGGTACGTCGAGGTGTTTTTCCGTCAGCAGGACCAGGGCGCACTGCGGTCGGCGGATTACCGCGGCATCTACATCCTCGTGGAACGCATCAAGCGCCACAAAGACCGCGTCGATATCGAGGAGGTCCGCCCGTGCGACAACGTCCTGACGAACAACCCGGCGGTCGACGACCTTGCGCCGATCAGCGGCGGCTACATTTTCCGCAAGGACAAGGACCCGCAGGAAAACCCGTTCACCACCAGTTCCGGCCAGGCGCTCCAGATCCGCGAACCGCAGGCGCCGACCGCCAACCAGACCGCGTACATCCGCGGCTACATGAACCGCTTCGAAGCCGCCCTCAACGGTCCGAATTTCGCCGATCCGGTCAACGGGTACGCGAAGTACATTGATGTCGACAGTTTCATCGACAACCACATCTGGGTCGAGTTCTGCAAGCAGATCGACGGCTACCGGCTGAGCACCTACTGGACCAAGGAGCGCGGCGGCAAGGTGCGGGCGCTGCCGATCTGGGACTACAACCTGTCGCTGGGCAATGCCGATTACCTCGGGGGCTTCAATCCGCTCGGCTGGTATTTCGCCGAGGGCGACATCTACAACACGGCGAACTATCCGTGGTACAAGCGGCTTTTCGCGGACCCCGAATTCACCCGCAAATACTGGGACCGCTACTGGCAGTTGCGGCGCACGATCCTGTCGACACCGGTGCTCATGGCGCGGATCGATTCGATGGTCAATCTGCTCAGTGACGGCCGGCCGTTGGATGCTGTGACCAATGGTACCGGCACCTGGCCGACCGGCACGCCGTCGGTGGAAAACCCGATCGGCCGCCACCATCTGCGGTGGAAGCGGCTCGGAGTGTACGACTGGCCGAATGCCGCGGGTTTCAATCTGCGGACGCGCTGGAATCCGACCACTCCGTTTGACTGGACCACCATCACGTCGGCGACCACCTCGGCCCAGGTGGCGCAGGCGACCAGCGAAGTGGCCCACGTCAAAGCCTGGCTGGCTCGGCGCCTGGTGTGGATGGACGACCAGAGCATGTCGTTCAACCAAACCGCCCGGAACCTCAAACCGCCGGTGCTCAACCGGTACGGGGGAGCGGTGGCCGACGGATTTGCGGTGCAGATCAGCAATCCCAACCCGTACGGGGTGATCTATTATTCCCTCGACGGTGCCGACCCGCGCCCGGCCGGCGGGGCCCCGCCGGTTGCCGGTACGCCGTCGCTGGGCGGTCTGAATGCTGTGGTCACCACCCATGTCGCGATCAGCGAAACGGGCACCGGCGATTACCTGGTGCCGAGTGTGGCCAATGGCGGCAGCGTGCTGACGGTGGCCGACTGGACCGGGGTGGCGCCGCCGCCGAATGATGCCGAATGGCGTAAGGGCAAGCCGCTCGGTTTCGGTTTCAAGACGCCCGCGCCCGGGACCTTTGCGCCGTACATCGCGACGGATCTGGGGCCGGAAATGTTCCCCGGCGGGGTGACCGCGAATACCGGGGTCTACGTGCGCCTTCCGTTCACCCTGAGCCAGACTCAGATCGATGAGCTGCATGCCTTCCGGCTGGCCGCGCGCTTCGATGACGGCTTTATCGTGTACCTCAACGGCACCCAGCTGAAGCGCGAGGGCGCCGGTTCGGTGCCGGCGGTGCCGCTGTGGAATTCCTCGACCACCACGACGCGCAGCGACACCAATGCGGTGACGCCCGCGCCGATCACCGGATTGCCGAACCTGGCCACGATCAAAAACCTGCTCGTCCCCGGTACCAACGTGCTCGCCTTCCACGGATTGAATACCACCGCCACCGCCGGTGCCGATTTCCTCCTCCAGCCGCGTCTGGAAATCGACACCCTGCGCGTCACCCAGGAGCCGCCGACCCAGCCGCTGCCGCCGCTGACCGCCTCAACCACGCTCAAGGCGCGCCTGTACGACGCCACCATCAATACGTGGTCGCCGCTGACCGAAGCCGCCTTCCTCGTCAATGTGGTGCCGGCCAGCGCCGCCAACGTGGTCGTCTCGGAAATCCACTACCACCCGCTCGACCCGACCGCGGCGGAACTGGCCGCCGGTTTCAGCGGGTCCAGCGAGTTCGAGTTCATCGAAATCATGAATATCGGAACGAATACCGTCGACCTGAGCGGCTGCCGGTTCACCAATGGCGTGGTCTTTGACTGGGCGGACGCCCCGTTGGACCGGCGCACGCTGGTCCCGGGCGGTCGTCAGATCGTCTGCCGGAATGCCGCCGCCTTCGCCAGCCGGTACCCGGCCGACGGCATCGCCGTCGCCGGCACTTTCACCGGCAACCTGTCCAATGCCGGCGAATTGATCCGCCTGGTCGACGCGGCTTCGGCCGATATCAAAAATTTTGCCTACGACGACAGCCCGCCATGGCCGGCCGACACCGACCCCGCCACCGGCGCGCCTTACGGCTATTCCCTCGTCCTCAACAATCCGACGACCAATCCGGATCATGCGGTGGCCGCGAACTGGCGGTCGAGCGCCGTCGTGCACGGCCAGCCGGGTCACGCCGATGGCACCGGGTTCGCCGGCCGCCTGCCGCTGGCCGACACCGACGGCGACGGCACCGTCGATCTGTTGGAATTTGCCACCGGCACGCGGGTCGACCAGCGGGATGCGCCGCGCAGTCCGGAACTCGGAGTGGGCGGGCCGGTGGAAAACGGGGTCGCGTCAGCCTACCTCGAGTTTTCCTTTTCCCGCAATCTGGCGGCTGATGGCATCGTCTTCCAGCCCGAGGCCACCAGCGACCCGCACGACTGGTCCGCCCACGCCATCCCGCTGACCTTTGCCGGTTCGGTCCGGCGCGGCGATGGCACGGCGACGGAAATATGGCGGACGACCCAGCCGGCCGCCGCGCTGCCCCGCACCGTGCTCGCGAGGCTGCGGGTGTCCCCGCTGCGGTGATTTCCGGGGTCGACACAGGAGTGGATTCCTGCGATGATATTGTCGTCTGTTTGACCCCCTGACCGCCGCATGGACCTCGAGACCCGCACCTTGATTGTGAGTGATGGCACGTTGTGCCGTGATTTCTGCCGGAACTGGATATGGGTGTTGTTGCGCGGGGTGCTGGCGATTGCTTTCGGGGTGCTGGCATTTCTGAATCCTCGGGTGGCGGGGATGTCGCTGGTATTGTTGTGGGGGGTGTATGCGTTGGCCGAGGGGGTGGTGGCGTTGGTACTGGCGTTCCGGGTCCGGAAGGCGGGGCGCCCGATCTGGCCATTGGTCTTGATGTCGGTGCTGGGAATTCTGGCCGGGGTGATGGCGTTTGTGGCGCCGCGGATGACAGGGGTGGCGCTGCTGCTGCTGATCGGGGCGTGGGCGATGGTGATCGGCGGGCTGATGATTGTGACGGCGGTGCGGTTGCGTGATGAGATTGAAGGCGAGTGGTTTCTCGGGCTGGCCGGCTTGCTCTCGGTTGGGTTTGGTCTGGCCATGGCGGCCTTTCCGGCGGCCGGGGCGCTCGCGCTCGTCTGGATCATTGCGGCCCACGCCATCGCCTTCGGGGTGCTGGTCGTGCTTTTTGCGTTCAAGCTGCGGTCGCTCGGGCGCGCGGTGTCCGAGGCGGGCGTTTCGGTTTCCTGACCGCCGGCCGCCGGTGCCGCTTGATTTCCGTCTGTCCTCATTCCTCTTCCTCACATGCCCGTCGCACATTACGATCCTCTGTATCTGATCATCATGGGAGTGGCCATGGTCGTCAGCCATGTTGTCGGACTCACGCTGCGCGCCAAAATGGCGAAGTATTCGCAGGTGCCGCTGCCGGTCACCGGCGCGGACGTGGCCAGCCGGATGCTGGCCGACCACGGACTGGGCTCGGTCGATGTGATCAGCGTGGCGGGCCAGCTGACCGACCACTACAATCCGGCGGCGAAAACGGTGAACCTGAGCGAGCCGGTTTACGGCATGAATTCGGTGGCGGCGGCGGCGGTGGCCGCGCATGAATGCGGGCATGCCGTGCAGGATGCCACCGGCTACCCGATGCTGCGGCTGCGTTCCGGTCTGGTCCCGCTGGTCCAGTTCGGAAGCAACCTGGCCCCGTGGATCATCATGATCGGGGTCGGTCTGGCGGCGGGCGGCAACAGCCCGACCGTCCTGCTCGTCGGTATCGCGCTCTTCGCGCTGAGCACGCTTTTCGCACTGGTCACGCTGCCGGTGGAATTTGACGCCAGCCGCCGCGCCCTCGCCTGGCTCGACCAGAGCGGCATGGCCCGCGGTCTGTCCCACAGCCAGGCCAAAGACGCCCTTCGCTGGGCCGCCATGACCTATGTCGTCGCCGCGCTCGCGTCGATCGGGCAGCTGCTCTATTACGTTATGCTTTTCCTCAACGTCCGCGACCGGCGGTGAGCGCGGCCTGCCGGCGGGCCGGCGGGCCGGCCCGTGGGTTCCGGGCGCCGGTGACCCGCAAAGCGTCCCCCTCACGGTGGCAGGGTGGCGCGCAGCCTGATGAATTGTGTGCCGGACGCGGTGGCCGGTGCCCCGCTGCGGTAGCGGACGGTCGCGGTTCCGTCGCCATGGGGATCGGTACTGACGAGCACGAGGGTGGCGTCACCGCGCCAAGTGACCAGGTCGTCCGAGATTTCCGGTCGCATGATGACGGTGGGCGGGTCGTCCTGGCGGGAGCGGAAACGGATGCTCAGGAACGATTCCGTGGCGCCGGGGGGAAATGGTTCCAGGGAAGCGCTCACCCGCGAGAGGGCGTCGCCGGCGGTCGCCTCGCTGGTGCCGAGGGCGTATTCGAGGAGTGCGTTGAAGCCGTCGCCATCGAGGTCGGCCGCCGGGTCTCCGAGAAATCCGGCCGGTTCCGGCTTTCCGGGCGTGCCATGAAGCGTGCGGCTGGCGATCCAGTTCGCGGCCACGTCCGGGTCGGGCGGCGGGCTGGCCGGGCGGGCGAGCACGAGTGATGAACCGGCCCCGGCGGCCGCGGCCGGCCATGGCAGGCTGTTGCCGTAGCGGAACCGGGTGATCGGGGATCCATCGGCGGCGAGCAGGGTGACGGTTTCGCCGAGGTTGTCGAGCCGTCCGCCGTAGACCGGTGATCCGGCCGTGTTGCGGGCGAGGGTGACACCGTCGAGGCGGCCGGCGTAGCGGTCCTGAAAGGCGGCCTCGTTCCGGACGACGACCACGCGTCCTCCCGGCGGAATCAGGGAGTTGGCGGCGAACTCGAACGTGATGCCGCTGGTGAAGGCGGCGCCGGTGAGGTCGACGGACAAGGTCGGAGAAAGATTGAGCAGCTCGACGAATTCGTATTCGTCGGCGTCGGCGACCGACGCCCCGGCGGGTGGCGGGGCTGGGTGGTAATGGAGTTCCGGGATCGCGAGATTCGACGCGCTGGCCGGCACCGTGTTGACGGTGAAAAATGCGGAGTTGAGGGCGCTCCAGGTACCGGTGGCGCTGTCATAGGACCGGGCCAGTACCCAGCCCGGGCCGGGCAGGGTGATGGGTGCCGAGGTGAGCGTGTTGCCGCCGCCCGGCGGGTTGCCGGTCAGAGTGAGGTCGAAGCTGATGTCGCTGCTGTTGCTTCCGCCCTGGTGCACTTCCGCGGCCACGGTGTTGGCTCCGGGCCGGAAGACGCTTGGGGCCAGAGTGCGGCTGGTCGTGGCATTGTCGGGCGACGTGGCCGTGTACTGGTCGTGCGGCGGATCCGCGCTCAGGTTCTGCAGTTCCACGGCCACACCATTGACGTAGACCACGATGGCGTCGTCGTAGACGGTGGTCAGCGTGAAATCAGCGAAGACCGAGGGATCAGGAATGTCGACCACGCGGCGGAAATACGTCGTCGCATTTCTCTGCACCCCGGTGGCCACCGGATCGGCATCGACAAATCCAACGTCGGTGGCCTCGTCGCCGTCGCCGTAGCCGAGCGGCGAAGGGCCGGACGGCCACGATGCGTCGTCGAATCCCGGCTTTTGCCAGGCGGTGCCCTGATTGCTGCCGTCGGCGAGGAATTTCCAGACCGCGCCGGTATTGACGAAAGTGGTGGTGACCGTTCCGCCGCCGCCGCCGCTGAGTTCGACCAGGGTGGCCTCGGGATGAATGCCCCCGCCGACGAGGCGCGGGTCGAGCGAGTGCGCGTAGTCGGTGGCATCGGAGTCGCCGGGGCCGTGGCGGAAATAGATTCTGCTGACGGCCGACGGGGCGCTCAGGGTCAGGGTGCCGTCGGCCAGCGGTCCGCCGCGCTGGCTGAAGAGCGGGGCGTCGATGGCCGGGTAGAGTCCGCGGGTGCGGAGTTGGCCGAGCAGGTTGCCGCTGCGCACCGGGAACCATGAGTTGACGATGCTGGTGTATTCCTGCTGCCACTGGGCAATGCCATAGCGGCCGCCGTGCTGGTTCCCCCAGCGCGCGGATTCGGGAATGAGGATCGACCGGTGCTGGTGGGTGATTTCGTCGTAGAGGGCGCGGCCGCGTGTCGGTGTGAGCGGGCCGTCGTTAAGCAGGGCCCGGAATGCGCGGTCAGCGAAGCGCAGGCGGTATTCCGGGCTTTTTTCGAGGTGGGCCTGGGGTCCGGCGATACCCGAGAAATCACCGGTGCGGTTGGTGGTGGGGGACGATTGCAGCAGGAGCGACCACTCGCAGTCCCAGACGAAAAATTTGAACCCGGTGCTCCCGGGCTCGCGGGCGCGTCCGGCGTAATAGTTCTTGAACGGCCAGTCGCTGTTGCCGGCGTACCAGTTGACCAGCAGGTAATCGGCGAAATTGGTCGGGTCGATCCAGACAGGGACCGCGGGTTTCCGGGCACCGTCCGGGCGGAAGCCGGCGGCCTCGAGGTATTCGGCGTCGCGGGTGGCGGCGGTGGCCATGGAGCTGATGTCATCGACCGCACCGAGCATGGTGTTCCAATCGGCGAGGTTGGCGGCCGCATTGATCGGCTGGCCGGAATTCTGGCCCTGCCAGAGCGCGGGGTCGGCGCCGAGGTAGTTTTCGGCGAAGCTGGCGTCCGGCCGTTCGACGGCATTGTAGACGCCCCAGTAGACGCCGTTGATGTACACATGGAGGTAGCGGCCGGCGGATGCCGGTTGCCCGAGTTCCTGCATGGCGCGGCGGGCGAACTGGTCGCGGGCGTACTGGGGTTTGCCGCCGGCGCCGCTCCATTGCCAGCCGTCGTTCGACTCCATGCGCAGAGTGAACGTATTGAACGACTGGGCGGCATCAGTTCCGAAGAGCGGGAAGTTCAGGCGGCCCGGCCCGCCGGTCGGCTGGTTTGCGGTTCCGTAATCCGGTTTCATGGTGATCCGGAAGGATTTTTTCCGGCTCAGGCCGAAGTCGCGGAAGGCGCCTCCCTGGATCTGGATGACGGCATTTTCCTGGAAGTTGCGGCTGCCGTCGGGGGCGGCGGGGTCGATCAGCTCGAGCGACGTCTTCCGTTCCCAGGCGGCTCCGGCGCTGGTGGGGTTGGAATAGATCCCGTTGTTGCCGAACATGTCCCCGGTGGCGAGAACGATCGAGAGCGATGGCACGGTCTTGAGGTCGTCCTTCAGGGTGGGGTGGCTGGCCGGATTGACCACCGTGCTGTTGCCATTCAGTCCGTAGTAGGCCGGGGTTCCTTTCCAGGTGGAGGGGAACTCGTAGACGGACTGCACGGTGGCCGGGGTCTGGGTCACGATGTCTTTGACAAAGAGATAGGTGTGCGTGTCGACATCGGTGGGGAGAAACCCCGGTTTGGTGGCGATGGCTTTGACCGGCATCGTGCGGTCGACAAGGAACGGGCCGGTGTAAAGGGTGCCGGTATTTTCAGCGGGCCATGAGCCGTCCGTGGTGTAGCGAATGGTGGCCCCGGGGGTGTCCGAGGTGATGGCCAGCTCGAACGGTGCCTCATGGAACCCGCGGTTCACGCTGAAGCGGGTGTCTTCGACGAGGCCGGGCACACCGCTGGCAGCATTGTTGGCGGCACCGGGCGTGGGAGTGAGCATGTAACCGATCTGGACCGGGGTGCCGTAGAAGCCGTAGCTGATGCCGGCGCGTTGACGCGGAAACCGGGTGCCGCCGGCTCCGAATTCCGACACCACATGCCCGGTGGGTGACACGAGAGCCAGCCAGTCACCGCCCGCGTCGAGCCGGAAATTGGCATGCCAGTTCCCGGTGGCGGGAGCGCGGTTTTTGCCGGAGGCGAAGACGATGCGATAGCCGCCGGCGGGAAGGACGGCTTCCGGCAGGCGCCATTTGTGCGGAATCAGCGGGTCATCGGTCAGCCCCCAGCCGGCGAGATTCACGGCGGCGGCGGACGAATTGTGGAGTTCGATCCAGTCCGTGGTATCGCCATCCTCATCCTTCAGCGTGGCTGCCGTGGAATTGGCGAGGAATTCGTTGAGGCGCAGCGCGAGGTTGACCACCGGAAACATAATGACCTCATCAAGGCTCTGACCGGCAAGGTCGGTCGTGCGCACGCGCACGCTGAGCGTGCCTCCGGTCAGCTCCAGGGCGCCCGCCATCCGCAGGGTGGCACCGTCGACCACGAACCGTTGGTTGTCCGCGTCACCGGCGCCGGGCACGAGGGAATAGGCATGAAGGTCGCCGACCGTCGGGTCGGTGGTGCTCAGCGTGCCGATGGCGGTGCCGGCCGGTGTGTTGGCCGGAATGGCGACCCTCGAAAGCGCGACCGAGACGGGCGGCTGGACCGGCTGCACGGTGAGGACGAATGATTTTTCGAAGCTCAGGCCGGTGCTGTCAGTCGCCCGCAGACGGATTTGATACGACTGGCCCGGAGCGGCGGCGGGGGCGGCCAGCCTGAGTTCGCGGCCGGCCACGGTGAAGATGGCTTGGTCGGGAAATTCCGCCGTGCTGGCCAGGGTGACGGTCACGCTGTCACCGGCGTCGGGGTCGGTGGCGCTGAGCAGGCCGATGACAAATCCTTCCGGCGCGCCGGGGGGAACCAAGGGGTTGCTCAGGGCGATGTCGGTCGGGGCACTGGGTGCCGGCGGCGTCGTTTCCCGAAGCACGTATCCGCTCAGCCCGGGATCGGTGCCATTCACCAGGCCCGGGAGCATCCGGATTTGCTGCGTGGGTCCATCGGCCGTGAAGGTGCCGATCACCGAGCCCACGCCGCTGCGCGAAAAGTCGTTGCTCACCGATTCGGCCGCCTCGCCGTCCCCGGCGCGCTGGTTGCGGTTCGAACAGCATGACCGGGTGTCGCCCGCACCAATCAACTGGATCCGGTACGTCCGGCCAGCCGTCAGGCCGCCCAGCTCAAAATTCCACGCTTCGGAGCCCCAGCCATGGCTGTTGAGGACGGTATTGAGGTTTTCGTCGCCGGTGTCGCCGCCGTCCCCGGTGAAATAATTGCCGGTCCCCACGCCGAGCGGCCCGAGTGCCTCGGCCTCAAACACGATGGTCTCGGCCCCCGCCGTGACCGTCGGGCTGATCGCGTCACGCGTCACATTGACCGCCCGCACGAGGCGGCCTCCCGTGATCAGGTCGGAAACCTGGGTGAGGTTGAGGGCGGCCTCCCAGGAGATCCGGGCGGCCGGCAGTTCCCCCGCCATGCTCGTCAGCAGCAGCCAGGCGGCCAACCAGCGAAAGCGGAAATAATCAGGGGTCTTCATCGAGGCCATTCATAACGGCTTGGGGGCCTGCCTAGCAACCTCCGGGGTGAGGGGCCGCAGCTGCATCGGGTCGCCGGTGACGCGGTGAGCGGTGGTCAGGCCATCCGGTCGGTGGACGTCGGGTTTGAGCAGGGCGTCGGAGAACGGGCGGTCGGCTCCGGCGCGCAGGTCGCTGTTAAGGAGGTCGCCGGTCATGCCATTGGTGACGTAGAGGTCCTGTCAGCTGTTGCTCTCGAGGTCGCCGTCGCCATCATGGTGGCTCCACGCCATGATCACGCTGGAGCCGGTTAAGGCGAGACCGGCGTCGGCCGCGCGCTCGGGGAACCGGCCGCCGCCGAACAGGCGGCTCAGGCAGACGTCCGTCAGTCCGTCGCCATCGGCATCGCCGTTGGCCACGCCACCGCCCGCCGCCAGCGTGCCGGCCAGGAGCCACAAAGGGCGCGTGAGGGCCATGGTTCAGATGGGTTGGCAGGGGAAAAACCTAACGCGACCACATCGGCGGCATTGGGAACGTCATGAGATTGGAGTGCCGCCGGCAAGGCGGAATCGTTGGCCCGGGGCGGAAGCCTTTCTGAAACAGCTTGCGCTCGCCGCATACCCTGCCGGTCTCTCAGTCGCCGGCCGTAGCGGGCCGTCACGCGGCGGCCGGGGGCCCGGCGAGCCATTCGCGGAGCAGATCGCAGAAGGCGCCGGCGGCGGCCTGGCCGGCGGCTACGACCTCCGAGTGGTCGAGCGGGGTGGGTGAGATGCCGGCGGCCATATTGGTGAGGCAGGAGAAGGCGGCGACCTCGAGGCCGAGGGCGCGGGCCTCGATGGCTTCGAGGACGGTGGACATGCCGACGGCGTCGGCGCCGAGGAGGCGGAGCATGCGGACTTCGGCGGGGGTTTCGTATTGCGGGCCGGTGACGCCGGCGTAGACGCCTTCGCGGAGGACGAGGCCGCGGGTGAACGCGCTGTCGATGAATTCCCGGTGGAGCTGCGGTGAGTAGACGCGGCTCATGTCGTGGAAGTGCGGCCCACCGATGAGCGGACTGGTGCCGGTAAGATTGAGGTGGTCGGTGAGCATCATCCATTCACCCGGGGCGAAAGCGGGATTGAGGCATCCGGCAGCATTGGTGAGGATCAGGGTGCGCACTCCGCGGGCGGCGAGCCAGCGGACAGTGGCGGTGGTGGCACGGGCGTCATGGCCTTCGTACAGATGGACGCGACCGCGGACGAGCCAGACGGGACGGCCGGCAAATTCCACGAGGGTGAGACGACCGTCGTGGCCGGGCACGGTGGAGGCGGGCAGGCCGGCGTCGGTGAAGCTGATGTCCTCCAGCACGCGCTCGCTGTGACCGAAGACATGCCGGAGCCCCGAACCGAGGACAATGGCGATGGGGGCGGAGGTGGCGGACGTTGGGCCCGCCCCGGTTTCCTGATTTCCGTGATCGCTCATGACGACAGTTTTTGGGTAACCAATGAGACGGAAAACGGCGGCTGGCTTGGTCGGACGTTATTCGCTTTCGAGCGCCCCGAGCCAGACCCGCGCGCTGCGCCGGCCGGGGGCCGGTTCACCGCCGATAAGCATGATGGCCCCGTCCCAGAGGAAGGCCGGAGTGACGGCCGGGGTGGCTTCGGGGAAATGGCCGGCGGCGCGCCACTGGCTGAGGCGCGCATCGTAGAGCAGTTGGGCGCGCCGGTGGCCGGGATGGGCTCCGAGGATGGCGGCATTCAGGCGGGCGTAGGATTCGCGTTCTTCGATCGGCCCGGAGCGCCGGGCGTTTTCCTCGAGCAGGCGGGCGAGCACGCCGTCGTCGCCGCCGAGTACGAGCACGCGCCGTTGTTCCAGGGCCACGGCGGTGCCCGCCATGAGCGGCACCGGCGGTGAGCCGGGGCCGTCCGGGGTGATGGCGCCGCTGGCCGCCCAGGTCCGGGCGGCGGGGTCAAAGCGCCAGCTGTCGGAGAGCACGCGGTCGCCGTGGT
>JALRGF010000334.1 GCA_023253495.1 Verrucomicrobiales bacterium | reverse complement strand
ACTCCGCTCGTGCCGCACGATTCGCCGGGAACGCCTAGAGCCCGGTCACCCCGGTCACCCCGGTCACCCCGGTCAGCCCGGTCACCCCGGTCAGCCCGGCCGGCAGCGCCGGGTACTCCGGCTTCAGACGCTCCAGAGCTTCGCGCACGATGGTGGCCACCACCACGGTGCGGTACCATTTTTTGTTGGCCGGCACCACGTACCAGGGCGCGTGCGCCGTGCTGGTACGCCCGAGTGCTTCCTCATACGCCTTGATGAAATCGTTCCACTTCGCGCGGTCATCGAGGTCCGACGGCTGCAGTTTCCATTGTTTGGAGGGATCGCGCAGCCGCGCTTCCAGCCTCGACTTCTGCTCCGCCGCATCAATGTGCAGAAAGAATTTCAGCACCAGGGTGCCTTCGTCGGCGAGCAGGCGTTCGAACTGGACAATATGCTCAAAACGTTTTTCCCAGACGTCGCGCGGGGCGAGGCGGCGCACCCGCACCGCCACCACATCCTCGTAATGGCTGCGATTGAAAATCGTGATCTCGCCGCGGCCGGGGACGCGCGCGTGCACCCGCCAGAGGAAATCGTGTTCAAGCTCGGCGGCGGTCGGCGCCTTGAAGGCGACCACGCTCAGCCCATGCGGATCAAGCCCCTGGAAGACATGGCGCACCGCGCCGTCTTTGCCGCCGGCATCCATCGCCTGGAACAGAATCAGGACTTTGTGGAGGCGCTGGGCGATCAGGCGCGCCTGCAGCTCGCGCAGCCGCAGCCGGATGGCCTCCAGCATCACCAGGCCATCCTCCTTGTTGATCCCGGGAAACGCACTGGTGTCCCCCGGATCCCATTTGTCGAGATCCACGCGCGCGCCCGGACTGACCAGAAATGCCTTCATTGGAAGCCACGGTGGGGTGACCACGGCGCGCGACAGGAAAAGGATCGCTCCCCGCAAGCCGCATCGCGCCCGCCCTCAGCCGGCCAGCGTCTCCTTGAGCGAGGCCCGCGCAAAATCACGGTTGAGCCGCGCAATGGCCTCGGCCGGAATCTGCTTCGGACAAGCCGCTACACATTCGTACTGGTTGGTGCAGTTGCCGAATCCGGCCTCATCCATCGCCCGGACCATGCCGAGAGCCCGACGGTCCCGCTCCGGACGCCCCTGGGGCACCGAATTGAGATGGGTCACCTTGGCCGCCACAAAAAGCATGGCGCTGGCATTCTTGCAGGCGGCCACGCAGGCGCCGCACCCGATGCACGCCGCCGCCGCAAAAGCACGGTCGGCCACGTCCTTGGCGATCGGCGCGGCATTCGCCTCCGGCGCGGAGCCGGTGCGCACGGAAATATAACCGCCCCCCTGGATGATGCGGTCAAACGCACTCCGGTCGACCGCCAGATCTTTGGCCACCGGAAACGCGCGCGCCCGGAACGGTTCGATGACGATGGTCTGGCCATCCTCAAACTCACGCATGTGCAGCTGGCAGCTGGTCACGCCCCCCTTGCCGCCGTGCGGCTTGCCGTTGATGGTCAGCGAACACATGCCGCAGATGCCTTCGCGGCAGTCGTGGTCAAAGGCGATCGGGTCCTCGCCTTTCTCAATCAGCCGCTCGTTCACGATGTCGAGCATCTCCAGAAACGAGGCGTCGACAGGAATGTCGCGGGCCTCGTATTCGGCAAGGTGGCCCGGAGCATTCCGGTTCTTCTGGCGCCAGACTTTGAGCGTAAGATTCATGCCGGGTCTTCTTGATGGTTATTTGTAGCTCCGGGTGGCGAAATGCACTTCCTCGTAAGCCAGCCACTCCTTGCACAGCCGCGGACGGGTCACATCACCGGTGAATTCCCACGCCGCCACATACGAATAGTCATCGTCATGCCGCAGCGCCTCCCCCTCACCGGTCTGGTGCTCGACCCGGAAATGGCCACCGCAGCTTTCCTCACGCTCCAGCGCGTCCAGACACATCAGCTCTCCGAATTCCAGGAAATCCGCCACCCTCCCCGCCATCTCCAGCTGCTGGTTGAATTCGGCCCCGGTCCCCGGCACCTTCACGTCCCGCCAGAATTCGTCGCGCAGCGCCCGGATCTTCGCAATCGCATCCTGCAATCCCTCCCGGCTGCGCGCCATGCCGCACCGGTCCCACATGAGCAGGCCGAGTTCCCGATGAAAACTGGTCACCGTACGCTTCCCGTTGACCGCCAGCAGCCGTGAAACCCGGTCATCCACTTCCCGGAGCACGTCCGCAAAGGCGGCATG
Source organism: Verrucomicrobiales bacterium (assembly GCA_023253495.1). GTDB lineage: Bacteria > Verrucomicrobiota > Verrucomicrobiia > Verrucomicrobiales > V1-33 > CAJBME01. Next base: position 2,625 of record JALRGF010000334.1, on the reverse strand, counting down.
CCCCGTGGTGACGGCGCCGGGCTTCTGCGTGGCCAGGTAGTTCGGCAGGGTGGCCGGAACGACAAAATACCCGTCCGCCAACCCCTGCATCAGCGCGGAAGCCCCGAGGCGGTTGGCCCCGTGATCGGAAAAATTCGCCTCCCCCAGCACATGCAGCCCGGGCACATTGCTCATCAGGTTGTAGTCGACCCAGAGCCCGCCCATGGTGTAGTGAACCGCCGGGAAAATGCGCATCGGCTGACGGTACGCATCCTCACCCGTGATCTCATGATAGATCTGGAACAGGTTGCCATAACGCTCACGGATGGCCGGCTCGCCGAGGCGCTTGATCGCGTCGGCAAAATCCAGATACACCCCGAGCCCGCCCGGCCCCACCCCGCGTCCTTCGTCACAAACTTCCTTGGCGGCGCGCGACGAGATATCCCGCGGCGCCAGATTCCCGAAGCTCGGGTATTTCCGCTCCAGATAATAGTCGCGATCCTCCTCAGGGATTTCGGAGGCCGGCTTGCCGCAGTCCTCTTTCCGCTTCGGCACCCAGACGCGGCCGTCGTTGCGCAACGACTCCGACATCAGGGTGAGTTTCGACTGATAGCTGCCGGCCACCGGAATGCAGGTCGGGTGGATCTGCGTGTAACATGGGTTGGCGAAAAGCGCCCCGCGCTTGTGCGCCCGCCACGTCGCCGTGACATTGCACCCCATGGCATTGGTCGACAGGAAAAACACATTGCCATAACCGCCGGTCGCCAGCAGCACCGCATCACCGGCATGGGCCGCCAGCTCGCCCGTCACCATGTTGCGCGTGATAATGCCCTTGGCATGGCCGTCGACCACCACCAGGTCCAGCATCTCGGTGCGCGGAAACATTTTCACGCCGCCCGCGGCAATCTCTTTTTCCAGGGCCTGGTACGCTCCCAGCAGCAGCTGCTGCCCGGTCTGGCCCGCCGCGTAAAACGTCCGGCTGACCTGCGCCCCGCCGAAACTCCGGTTGGCCAGCAGCCCGCCGTATTCACGCGCGAACGGCACGCCCTGCGCCACACACTGGTCGATGATATTCGCACTCACCTCGGCGAGGCGGTAGACATTGGCCTCCCGCGCGCGGAAGTCACCGCCCTTGATCGTGTCGTAGAACAGGCGGTGCACCGAATCCCCGTCGTTCTGGTAATTTTTGGCCGCATTGATGCCGCCCTGGGCAGCGATGCTGTGCGCGCGGCGCGGGCTGTCCTGATAACAGAAACACGACACCTTGTAACCCTGCTCGGAAAGACTCGCCGCCGCCGCCGCACCGGCCAGTCCGCTGCCGACCACAATCACGTGGTACCTGCGGCGGTTGGCCGGATTGATCAGCCGCGAATCCATCTTGTGCCGCGACCATTTGCTGGCCAGCGGCCCGGAAGGAATGCGGGCGTCCGGGGTGTCGCTCTGACGGGGAATCGATGTCATGGCAGAAACTCGGGTGCGCAGGTCAGAATCATTTCAGCAGGCCCGCCAGCACGGCGACCGGGATGGACGCGAAGCCGCCGCAGATAACCACGGCAAACCCCCAGCCGGCCAGACGGAACAGCGGTCGCGTGCGCGGCGTGGTCAGTCCCAGCGTCTGAAACAGGCTGGACACCCCGTGGCTCAGGTGCGAGGCGAGCAGCCCCAGCGCCAGCAGATAAAACCCGGAATTGAACCACACCCGGAAGCCGTCCACCATCATCTTGTAGACGTTCTGCCGCCCATCCTCCAGGCGGTACGCCCCGTCCGCATCATAAAACCCGTGCAGATTGCCCACCGTGAAGTGCAGCAGATGGTAGATGACAAAAACCAGAATGGTCAGCCCGGACAGCACCATCAGCCGCGAGGACCGCGTCGCCCGCAAGGTGGCCGATACCACATACTCCTGCGGCCGCGCCGCCCGGTTCGCCGCCGCCAGCTGCAGGGTGGCCGCAATATGCACCCCGACCAGGACCAGCAGACCGATCCGGGCCACCCACAGGAGCCCGCCCAGATCATGCAGCTGCGCCGCGTAGGCGTTGATGGCGTCCGGCCCCTTGAAAATCAGCAGGTTGCCCGCCAAGTGGCCCACCAGAAAACCGAGGAGCCCGAGCGCACTCAGCGCCACCACTATCTTCTTCCCGATGGAAGAAGCATAAAACCGAAGAACGGCCAGTATCAGTGATTTCATCGCGAGAACGACGCCCGTCCGGGGAAGCCCATCCCCGGTCCCGGTATTACGCACCAGACGCTAAAAAAGCAACCGCCGCTGTCCATCACTTTTCCCGACCACCGGAGATTTTGCGCGGGAATGGGGCGGAACCATGGCATGATCCGCCGCTCCGCCGATTGCCCCAAGACCACCGCCCCCACCGCCCCACCGCCCCACCGCGCCCACCGCACGCACCTCCCCCGATCCCCCGAATTCCATCTTCCGCCACTCCATGAAAGGCCTCTTCCGGACCCCGGGTTCCCGCCTCTGCGCCGCCTACGGCCCCACCCTCGTGCTCACGCACTACCTGGTCTGGATCTGGGGGCGCTTCGCGCTCGGCTACTGGCCCCGCCCGTCCGTCGACGACCCGAAGGACATCCCCGGCCTCGGGTTCGCCTTGCTCGTCATCTCGGCGCTCCCGCTTCTCCTCCCTTTCG
>JALRGF010000329.1 GCA_023253495.1 Verrucomicrobiales bacterium | reverse complement strand
AAAGGCAAGGTGTTCCTGACCACGGCGATCCCGACCGGCCGGACGGCCGACGGGAAGGAGGTTGCGGAGGCGCCCTCCCCCGAGGCGGCGGCACCCGCGCCGCCCGAGGGCGGTGAGCGGCGTCGCCGGGAGGGTGGCGGTCCGGGCGGTCGCGGGCGCGGCGAGGCGCCGACCGAGGTACACCAGTTTGTGTTGATGTGCATGGATCTGGAGAGCGGCCGGACGCTCTGGCAGAAGGTCGCCAACGAGCTGGTCCCGCACGAAGGCCATCATCGCGATCACGGGTTTGCCTCGCATTCGGCGGTGACCGACGGGGAGATGGTCTACGCCTATTTCGGATCCCGCGGCCTGCACGCCTTCTCCATGGACGGCGAAAAACGCTGGTCGAAGGACCTCGGAAAGATGCAGACGCGCGCCGGGTTCGGCGAGGGCAGCTCCCCGCTGGTTTACGGCGATGCCATCGTCATCAACTGGGACCATGAAGGGGCGGATTTTGTCGCTGTCTTCGACAAAAAGACCGGAGCCGAACGCTGGCGCAAGGAGCGCGACGAACCCACCAACTGGTCGACCCCGGTCGGGGTCAGCTTTAACGGAGTGGACCAGATCATCATCAGTGCGACCAACCGCATCCGCAGCTACCGCCTGACGGATGGCGAAGTCCTCTGGGAATGCGGCGGCATGACCACCAATGTCATCCCGACCCCGATCATTTCCGGCGACATGGTGTATGCGATCAGCGGTTTCCGCGGCAATGCCCTCCGGGCCATCCGCCTCGGAGGATCCGGCGACCTCACGGACACCGATGCGGTCGTCTGGAGCCACGATTCGAAATGCCCGTATGTTCCGTCCGCCCTGCTTTCCGACGGGCGCCTCTGGTTCTTCTCGCAGAATACCGGGCTGCTCTCCTGCCTGGATGCGAAAACCGGGAAGGTTCTTATTGATGCCCAGCGCGTCGAGGCGCTGAGCGGCGTCTATGCATCGCCGATCGCGGCGAACGGCCGCATCTATCTCGTGGGCCGCAATGGCGAGGCCGTCGTCATCAAGGATGCGGCCACCTACGAGGAGCTGGCCACCAACAAACTCGACGACAAATTCGACGCCTCTCCGGTGGCGGTCGGCTCCTCGCTGCTGTTCCGGGGGCATCAGTTCCTGTATTGCCTCGCGGAGAAATGAGCGCGGGGGAGAACGAGTGCGGGTGCCGTTCCAGTGCCGCGCGTTCCCCGACCGCCACACGGCGTTGATTTCCGGTGGCCGGCCGGTGTTTCCGGCGGTACGGGTCCATGCATGATGGAAAAGGCAGATGGGAGCGCCCGGGCGGGCACGCGGGTGCGGCAGGCGGCGCTGCTGACCGTGCCGCTGGTGCTGTTGGCGGCGGCGGTGACCGGGGCGGCGGTGTCGCGTGCCGAGGCTCAAGCGGACGCCAGGCCGGCGGCCGCGTCACGGTCGCTGCGGGCCTTCACCGGAGCCACGGTGATCCCGGTTTCCGGGCCGCCGGTGACCGATGGCGTCCTGGTGATTGAGGGCGGAAAGATTGTGGCGGTCGGGCCGCGGGCGGCGACGCCGGTGCCGGCGGGAGCCGAGGTGGTCGATGCCACCGGCAAGACGATCATCCCGGGGCTGGTCTGCACGCATTCGCACATCGGGGCACCGTCCGGCGGCGACGCGTCCTCACCGATTCAGCCGGAAGCCCGGGTGCTCGATGCCATTGACATCCGTGATCCTTCGGTGGCGCGGGCGCGGGCCGGCGGCCTGACCACGGTGAACATCATGCCCGGATCGGGGCATCTGGTTTCCGGTCAGACGCTTTACCTCAAGCTGCGCACCGGGCGCACCATCGAGGATCTGGCGCTGCGCAACCCGGATGGCACCGTGGCCGGCGGGCTGAAGATGGCCAATGGCACCAACAGCCTGCGCGAGCCGCCATTTCCGGGGACCCGCGGGAAATCGGCGGCCCTCGTGCGGCAGGAACTGCTCAAGGCGCGCGAGTATCAGCGCAAAGTGGCCGCGGCCGGTGACGACGCCACCAAGCGGCCGGACCGCAATCTGGCCATGGAAGCACTGGTGGAAGCGCTCGAAGGCCGCCGGGTGGTGCACCACCATACGCACCGCGCCGATGACATCCTCAGCGTACTGCGGCTGAAGCGCGAATTCGGATTCCAGGTGGTGCTGCACCATGTGTCGGACGCCTGGCAGGTGGCGGACGAAATTGCCGCGGCGGGGGTCGGGTGTTCGATCATCAATCTGGATTCACCGGGCGGGAAGCTGGAGGTGCGCGACATCGATTGGAAGAACGGGGCGGAGCTGGTCCGCCGCGGCGTGGTCACTGCGGTGCACACCGATGATCCGATCACCGATTCGCGGTGGATGCTGCGCAGCGCGGCGCTCGGCGTGCGCGGTGGCATGTCGCGCGAGCAGGCGCTGGAATCGGTGACCCTGGCGGGGGCGAAGCTGCTCGGGCTCGACCAGCGCCTCGGCTCTCTGGAGCCCGGCAAGGATGCGGATCTGGTGGTGCTTTCGGGCGATCCGCTGTCGATTTACACGCGGGTTCTGGAAACCTGGATCGACGGCGAGCGGGTCTTTGACCTCAGCCGGCCGGAAGACCGGAAATGGTCGGAAGGCGGGCCGGGAGCCGGCCTCGGACAACTCACCTCCTCGTGCTGCTTTTACCGATGAAAACGGGATGGATTCTTTTTGTCGCGCTGGCGGCCTCGGCGCCAGCCCAGCTGGCGGTCAAGGTGCGCACGCTGCATCCGATGACCGGTGATCTGCAGCCGATGCGGGACGCGGTGGTCCTCTGCGGGGCGGACGGCAAAATCGCACGGGTCGGCCCGGCTTCCGAGGTGCCGGTGCCGGACGGCTGGCGGGTGGTGGAGGCCGAGGTCGGCATGCCGGGGCTGGTCGATGCCCGGACCACCGTCGGCTTGTCCGGCCTGCTCAACTGGGAGCGCCGCGACCAGGAGCAGCTCGAAACCTCCGCGCCGCTGCAACCGGAACTGCGCGCCGTCGACGCCTACAACGGCCGGGATCCGCTGGTCCGGTGGGTGCGCGAGCTGGGGGTGACCACGCTGCACACCGGGCATGCTCCCGGCGCGCTCATTTCCGGGCAGACCATGGTGCTTAAAACCGATCGCACCGCCGTGCTCGGTCCGGCGGACACGCTGGTGCCGATGGCGGCGGTTGCCGTGACTCTGGGGTCGGACGGCTTCGGTCCGGGAGCCGGAAAGTCACCGGGCACCCGGGCCAAATCCGTCGCCCTGCTCCGGGCGGACCTGATCAAGGCGCGGGAATACCGTCGGAAATCGGAGGCTGCGGGGGACGACGCCACCAAGTTTCCCGACCGCGACCTGCATCTGGAGGCGCTGGTGGCGGTGTTGCGCGGCGAGGTGCCGCTGCTGATCACGGCCGACCGGCATCATGATATGGCGGCCGCGCTGCGGTTGCGTGAGGAATTCGGGTTCCGCCTGATCCTCGACAGTGCGGCCGAGGCTCATCTGATGCTCGACGCGCTCAAGGCCGCCGGGGTGCCGGTGCTGGTGCATCCGACCATGGCGCGGGCGTCCGGGGAGCAGGAAAACCTGAAAGTCACCCTGGCTTCCGAGCTGCAGGCGGCCGGCATTCCGTTTGCCTTTCAGTCGGGCCATGAGGCGTACGTGCCCAAGACTCGTTTTGTGCTGTTTGAGGCCGCCATGGCTGTGACCTACGGCCTGCCGCCGGCGCAGGCGCTGGCTGCCTGCACCCTGCGCCCGGCGGAGATTCTCGGGTTGCAGGACCGGGTGGGTTCGCTGGCGCCGGGCAAGGATGCGGATCTGGCTTTGTTTGACGGGGATCCGCTGGAAACGACCACACATTGTGTCGGCACGATCATCGATGGTCGCGTGGTCAGTGAGGTGAAGCGTTGATCGCGGCGCCGCGGAAAACCATCCCTCACCGGCCGTGGGGACGGTTGCGACGGTACGACTGCAGGCCTTTGGAAAGGCTTTCGATGAGCGGCTGCTGGCGGTTCCGGCGAGCCAGGGCGAGGGCCTTCTCAGCGGTTGTCACGGCTTCGGGGAAGCGGCCGGTTTCGGCGTAGGCGGCGGCGAGGGTATCGAGGATGCCGGCGTCCTCGTGGCGGGTGAGGGCGGCGGCTTTTTCCGCGAGGCGGACCGCCTCGGGGCCTTGGCGAACGGCGGCGTCCGGATGGGCGGCCCGGTGCCACGCGAGGTTATTGAGGATGACGGGATTGTCTTCGTCGGCGGTGACGGCGGCGGTGTAGGCGTCGAGGGCCGCCGCGGTGTCGCCGCGGGCCATCAGGCCGTCGGCGATCCAGGCGAGCAGCAGGGCGTATTCCTTGTGACGCGAAAGCACCGCCTGATTGCGGGTGGCGAATTCGCGGGCGTCGTCGAGCGCGCCTTCGTTCATGAGGTCGAGGGCGAGCGGCAGAGCGGCCGGCCGGCTCGGGCGTTCGATCCAGGAGCCGGGGAAGGGAAAGGAAGCATCATGCCATGCTTCGTCAGTGGCGTCGGCCGCGGTGCGGGCGTCGGCGATGACCTGCGTGGCGGTGACCGGGCCGAGGTAGACGACGGCGAGGCGGCCGGCAGGGTCGATCAGCAAGCTGGTCGGCACGGGCAGCGGCCATTGGACGCCCCACGCGTGGGTGCGGGCGAATTCGAGACGCCGGACGAGGGAGGCGGTGGCGCGGCCGGTGGGAAATGGCAGGTTCCATTGGCGGGCCGAGGCGGCCGGGTCTCCGGGTTCACCGTCTCCGGTCAGACCATCGACGGAAAGGGCGAGCACATTGACCCCGGCCTCGGTCAGGTCGGCATGGGCGCGGGCAAGGTCACGGAGTTCCTTGACGCACGGGGCGCACCAGGACGCCCAGAGATTGAGCAGGGTGAAGCTGCGGGCCTTTCCTCCGGCCAGTCCGGGTTGGCCGTCGAAGGATTCCCAGGGCAGGCGGGGGAGCGGCAGCCGGGAACCGGCGACGGCGCGCCGGGCATCACCGGCGGGGAGCGGGGCGGCACCGGAGGCGAGGAGGGGCGGTTTCCCGGAGCGGGTGATCGGCCCGGCCTTACCGGTGCCTTCCTTGAGCAGCCAGTGGGTGCCGGCGGTCACCCCGGCAAATCCTTCCTCATCGCGCCCGGGCCAGCGCACGCGGGTGCGGACGATGCGGGCGTCCGGGCCCAGCCCGAAATGAAGGCGCTTGGATGTCTGGGTGAGGAATCCTTCGCCGGCTTTGAGCACCCGGTTGATCCGGGTGCCGTCGCTCAGCTCCACGCTGACCCGGGCACCGATGGCATCGCGGGCGCCCCGGGTCGCTTCGAGCCGGAACTGGACCCAATCGGCACGGGCGGCGGGTCGGGCGGTGGCGGGCTTTGATTCGGCGTGGGTATTTTTGAGGAACCGCAGCATCGGGGCGGTGCGGTTGGCCAGCCAGAGGTCGAGGTCGCCGTCGCCGTCCCAGTCGACCGGAGCCACGGCCCGCGCGTCGTCGTCAAAATCAATCCCGCTGACCGCGCTGGCGGTGGCGAAGCGGCCGTCGCCGGCGGCGAGGTTGAGGAAGCAGACGTTGCGCTCATGGCCGCTGAGCGAGAGTCCTTTTTCAATGAGGTCGTCGACGGCGAGGACGGATTTCCGGTAAGGCCCCAGCGGGTCGTTGGCTTCGGTGATCTTTGCGGGATCAAGGGGTGAGGACGACACGACCTGCCGCCAGAGCAGGCTTCACAAATCATCGGGTTTCCGGCCCGTGATGTAGCCGTTGGCGACGACGAGGTCCTCCCAGCCGTCGTTGTTCAGGTCGGCCGGCATCGAGCCCCAGGCCCAGCGGCCCATGGTGGTGCCGGACACCAGACTTGCGTCGTCGAAGCGCGGACGGCCCGGATCGCCGCGGCCGAGAAACAGGCTGTTGCCGCGGGCCATGAGTTGGAATTCCCCGATGATGCCGACCGGGTCGCCGGGGCGGAATTTCGGCTGGCGGGTGACGCGGTTGCCGGCGCTGGAAAACATGTTGCCGACGTAGAGGTCGCGGCGCCCGTCGCGATCGAAGTCGCCGGTGGCCGCTGACATTCCGAACCCTCCGTCCTTCAGGCCGATGTCCATGGCGATCTCGCGGAAGACGGCGCGGCCGCCGGGTACCAGATCGTTGAGGTAGCAGACGTTGCGGCCGAAATCGTTGGCGACGTAAAGGTCGTCGTCACCGTCGCCGTCAAGGTCATCCCAGACCGCAGCGAAGCTGAAACGCGAGTTGTTGGCGTCGAGGCCGGTTTCCCGGGTGGCGTCCTCGAAGCGCAGCCAGCCGCCGTTTCCGGCTGGTCCGAGGTTTTGGACGAGGTAATTGGCGCCGCCGTTTTCGGCGTTGAAATACGGCACGGGCACGGCCAGCTGGGCCCCCTCCTTGCGGTCGGCGTGGTAGCGGCAGACGTAGATGTCGACAAACCCGTTCCGGTCGAAATCGGCGGCGGCCAGCGAGTACCCGGCTTCGGCGACCGGCGAGCGGGCGCGCAGGGCAAAGCGTGCCTTGCCGGTATTTTCGAAAAAGACCAGTCCCGACGGCATGGAGGTGACGAGGTCCTGGTCGCCGTCGTTGTCGAGGTCGAGGAAAAGAGCACCCTGGGTGGCGTCGAGGGAGCCGAGGCCGCTTTCGGCGGTGGCGTCGCGGAGGCGGCCGTCCGGCTGCTGGAGAAACAGCCGGTTGGGCAGCCCGCCGTTCTGGCAGGAAAACAGGTCGTCGCGGCCGTCGCCGTCGGCATCGCCGAGGGCGAGTCCATTGTACGCGAACTTGTACATCCGGTTGAAGACTTCGATCTGCTCCCGCCAGGTGTCGGTGCCGTGGAGGAACTGGCGTCGGACGTCGTCGGATTTCGGGAGCACAGCGTCGGTGGCGTCGGCAAAAAGCGGCTCCGGGCGGGTATGGCGCGTCTCTTCATGCGCCTCACGCCAGACCTCGGCGGGGACCGGGGCCTCGGCCGTGCCGGTCCAGCGGACACGCCAGGTCGCATTGATCTCCAGCAGGCCGCCATCGGCCGCCGGGCCGAACAGGCTGACGAACTGGCGGGTGATGCGATCGGTTTCACGGACGTCAATCACTTTGAATTTGCAGCGGGTGACGCCGGTCTCGCGGCTGAAGGCGCCGCGCAGACCGGCCAGCGCGTCACTGAGCGTGGTGCGCGGCCCGGTGGCCGCCCCGGCGCGCCGCACCACGAAAGCCGGATCTTTGTTTTCCAGGGTGAGATCGGCCGGCCGGAGCACGTCGCAGGGAATCCCGACGATCGGCCCAAGCGCTGGCCCTTCCGCGGATTGCAGCGCCTCCCCCAGGTGCTTGAGCTCCGCGGCAGCCGCTTCGGCAAATGCCTCGCTCGTCCATCCCTCGGCCGCGGGTTGCGGGAGCGGATCAGCAGCCCGGGCCACGACCCCCGCCAGCACACCGGCAAGGCCGAGGACCGTCAGGGTGGAGTAAACGCGCATGGCGTCCGCAGTGAAGCGGGTTCGGCGGTGCTTGGCAAGAGCGCGGCGGATGGAGCTCCATGCGGCGGTCCGACGCTCCCACCCCGGGACCACCGCAGACCCCTGCGGCCCGTCGCCACCGCACACCGATGCCACGGCCGCAGCCGTCGACAGGACCATGAACCAAAGCCTCTTCTCCGGAAAAAAACTCATCGGTAAGACCCTCGGGCG
>JALRGF010000273.1 GCA_023253495.1 Verrucomicrobiales bacterium | reverse complement strand
GGAGGGGGGGAAGCCGTTAATGTGGAATTTATTTGGGATCGAGGTTGGCGGCCAGCTGCTCGGCGCTCAATGCGGGCGACGGCACGCCGTCCGCGGGAATTTCCGCCTTGGCAATCCACGCGCAGGCATTGAGCAGGAGCTTGCGGTAGTTGTCGTCCCCCCAGTTCTTGTGGAAGTGCGAACCGGTGCAGCCGAAACCACGGCCGTCATTCCCCTCGCGGGTGGCCACCCACATCGTGTGCTGGGCTTCCTTGTTGGCGATGGCGGCGCGGACGGCCGGGTTGCCGCTGTGCGGGCCGTCGCCGCGGCTCAGCGTTTCATCCGGTGGCAGCGCGCTCAGGATCGGCGTGACCCCGGCCATGCCCGGACGGAAGCGCATGTGGTAATACCACTCGTCCTGCGTGGCGAACGGCTGCACCCCGCGCGTCACTTCATGGTCGGGAAACGAGGCATACGCGGCTTTCCAATGCGGATTGACCGACCAGTGGGGCTCGAAGTAGCCGCCGATGTATTCGAGGAATTTCTGTCCGAACTCGCCGGCGGTCGTCTCCACCGCATAGTGAATGCACCCGAGCCCGACCCCGCGGCGCATCGCCACATCCAGCTTCTTCAGGTGGTAATTGAGCGGATGGCCGCCACCGCCATCAGTGAACGACACAATCGCATCGACATTGTCGAGCGCCGTCGGATCATCCGGCCAGCCGCCGGTGTAAACGGTCGCCAGCATACGGTCGGAAAAATGCGCGTTGATCTGGTCAGCCAGCAGCAGGCAGCCGGCCCGATGCTCGTGCTCGCCCGGTCCATGGCTCGGCTTGCCGGCAAAAAAGGCGATCTTTTTCCTGTCCTTGAGCGGCAGGCGCTTGAGCATCACATTTTTCAGCTGGATCTTCATCGGCGTGTCCCAGCGATGGACCTGGATGGCCAGTTTGCCGCTCCGGCGCGCCGCCTTGCCTTCGTCCACGATCGACGAAAATTTCGCCCCGTTGATGTAGTTGGTCAGGGTGTTGCCCTCGGCCACGATGCGATAGCTGTTCCAGTCCTGCTGTTTGATCAGCTTCTGGAGGTCGGCGCTTTCAGCCAGCTTCGCGGTCACCTCGATTTTCGGCTGGCCATCCGGCCCGTCGGTCACCCGCGTCTGCTCGCCGCGGTTGGCGAGGATCCCTCGCTCGCCTTCGGAGTAGACGATGCCGGAATACGTCTCACCGCTGTCGATGTCGCTTTGATAGCCGGCAATACGGTATTCCTCCGGCTTCGAGCCCGGCACATCATACGCTCGCACCTGCACGCCGGAATTGCCGCCGACGATGCGGTAGTCGAAGGTCAGCTCAAAGTCGTCCACCTCGCCGTCCTGCCAGACGAGAAACGTGTTGTACGGGACTTGATTCGGTTCGGTCGTCTCGCCGGTGAGCGCACCGTCCTCGACTTTCCAGATGCCCTCCATGCCTTTCCAGCCGTTGAGCGACTTGCCATCAAAGATGGCCTTGGCCGCGGGTTCTTCAGCCAGGATCAACGCCGGCACCAGGGCCGCGACCAACGGGATAATCGGGATTTTCATGCGAAATGGCATACTAGTGACGCCCGCCGTCCCGCGCAACGCCGGTTTTCCCCGATGGGCAGGGGCGGAATCCGCGGAGGCCGGGGCCGCCCTTGCCGCCGGGGTGACTGGCGCTATGGGGGCCTCACCGCTTCATGGACCGCCTCGCCCTTTTCCAGACCATCGGCCTGCTCACGGCCTCCAACATCTTCATGAACCTCGCCTGATATTCGCACCTCGGACGCCTCAAGGCCTCGGCCTGGTGGGTGGCCGTGCTGGCCAGCTGGGGGCTTGCCTTCTTTGAATATTCCCTGATGATTCCGGCAAACCGCATCGGGGTCGCCGGCGGCCTGTCGGTCCCCCAGCTGAAAATCCTCCAGGAAGCCCTCACCCTCACGGTCTTCGTGCCCGTCTGCCTGCTCGTCCTCCAACATCCGATCACCCTCGACTTCGTCTGGGCCGCGCTCTGCCTGCTCGGAGCCGTTTATTTCATCTTCCGCTCGCACTGAGGCAAATGACCATGACTCCGGAGGACCGAACCCCCTGCCCGACGGCCCCGGGGAGACGCGGCCGGACCCGCCGACAGATCGCCGCCCTCCTCCCGGCTTGCGTCCCCCGGACTGGCCTCCTCCGGTCCGGCCTCGGTCACGCGGTGAGTCTGGCCACCATGGCCGCCGCCATGAGTACCGCTACCGCCACCCCGTCGTTCCGGAACGACATCATGCCGATCCTCAGCCAGGCCGGCTGCAATACCGGGGCCTGCCACGGCAGCGCCGGCGGCAAAGGAAAATTGAAGCTTTCGCTCCGCGGCGAATCGCCCGACGAAGACTTTGCCACCCTGACCGCCGACCGCCATGGACGGCGGCTCAATGTCGACCGGCCCGAGGCCAGCTCGCTCCTGCGCAAGCCGGCCGAACTCACCGACCACGAAGGAGGACGGCGGTTCGGGGTCGACAGCGAGGCATTCCGGCTCCTGCGCGACTGGATCGCCGCCGGTGCCGTCATGGACCCTGCGGACGCCCCGGGGCTCACCGGCCTCAGCGTCACCCCCGACCGCGGGCTCTTCACCGAGCCGGTCCGCGAAGTGCCGCTCACCGTCACCGCCCGATTTTCCGACGGCACCACCCGCGACGTCACCCGCTGGGCGGTCTACGAACCGTCCAACCTGCTCGTCCGCGTCTCCCCCGATGGCCGCGTGCGCGCGGAAAAATCCGGCGATACCACCGTGGTCGTCCGCTTCCAGCACCTCCAGACACCCGTGCCGCTCGCCTTCATGCCGGACCGGCCGCCGCTCACCGCACCGCTGCCGCCTCCCCGCAACCTCCTGGACGAAGCCATATTCGCCCGCTGGCGCGAACGACGGCTGCCACCGTCCGACGAGGCCTCCGACTCCGTCTTCGCGCGCCGCGCCTGGCTCGACCTCACCGGCCGCCTCCCGACCGCCGAACAAGGCCGCGCCTTCATCGAAGACCCCGCTCCGAACAAACGCGACCGGCTCATCGACTCGCTGCTCGCCAGCCCGGAATTCACCGACCACTGGGCCATGAAATGGGCCGACCTGCTGCGCGTCGAGGAACGCATCCTCGATGTCACCGGCGTCACCGCCATCCACCGGTGGCTGCGACAGGCAGTCGCCGAGGACCGCCCGCTCAACGAAATGGCCCGCGCCCTCGTCACCGCCCGGGGCAGCACCTACCAGAACCCGCCCGCCAATTTCTACCGCGCCCTGCGCGACCCGACCACACGCGCCGAAGCCATCGCCCAGGTCTTCCTCGGCACCCGGCTCGGCTGCGCCAAATGCCATAACCACCCGTTCGAACGCTGGACCCAGGACGATTATTACCGGTTCTCCGCCGTCTTCGATACCGTCAGCTACACCATCCTCCGCAACGACCGCCGCGACGAAAACGACCAGATGGAATTCGTCGGCGAACAGGTCGTCCGCCACGACGGTCCGCGCTCGCTCAAACACCCGAAGACCGGCGCGGAACCGGCCCCGGGATTCCCCGGTGCCCCCGGCCTCACCGTCCCGCCCGCCGAAGCCCTCGACCAGCTCGGCACCTGGATGACCGGTCCCGACCACCCGCTCTTCGCCCGCGTCCAGGTCAACCGCCTCTGGTCCCACCTCATGGGCACCGGCCTCGTCGAGCCGGTCGACGATTTCCGCCTCACCAACCCGGCGTCGCACCCGGAACTGCTTGACGCGCTCACCGCCTTCTTCCTCGCAAACGGTCAGCGCGCCAAACCGCTCATCCGCCTGATCTGCCAGTCGCGCACATGGCAGCTGTCCAGCACCCCGCGCCCGGAAAACGCCGATGATGCCTCCCAGTACTCGCACCCGGCCATCCGCCGGCTCCCGGCCGAATCGCTGCTCGACACCATCCACCAGGTGCTCGGCGTGGACCCGGTCTTCGGCAGCTACCCGGACGCCCGCGCCGCCGCCTCCCTGCCCGGAGTACGCCTCGGTGGCCGCCGCGCCCGCGCCACTGATGCCGACCGCTTCCTCAAAGACTTTGGCAAACCGCCGCGCACCACCGTCTGCGGCTGCGAACGCACGAACGAAAGCTCGCTCAGCCAGGTCTTCACCCTGACCAGCGGCCCGGGCCTCGCCCGCCTGCTCCGGCACCCGGACAACCGCCTGACCGCCCTCGCCGACCCGTCGCTCGATCCCGCCACCGCTCTCGATTCGCTCTTCCGCACCGCCCTCACCCGGCCGCCGACTGACGAGGAGAAAACCGCTCTCACTCCGCTCCTGCAGGACCCCGCCGCCCGCCGCGCCGCCCTCGAGGACATCGCCTGGAGCCTGATCAACGCCAAGGAATTCCTCCTCCGCCACTGAAAGCGCGGCCGCACGCCCCCACCACCATGTCGCACGCCCGCCCCACGCTCCGCCACTCCCACCCACTCACCCGACGCTCGCTCCTCCAGACCGGCACCCTCGGCCTGCTCGGCGTCTCGCTGCCGAAAATCCTCCAGGCCACCAGCCAGTACGGCGGCCCGCGCCCGCCCGTCCGCGCCCAGCGCGTCATCTTCCTTTTCCAGTGGGGCGGTCCCAGTCACCTCGAAACCTTCGATATGAAACCCGACGCGGAAGAAGCCGTGCGCGGCCCGCACCGCCCGCGCCTCTCGGCCTGCCCGGATATCCTCGTCAACGACCGCCTGCCCAGAACCGCCGCCGTCATGGACAAGGTCTCGCTCGTCCGCAGCGTCCACCACACCATGACCAATCACAACTCGGCCGGCTACTACGCCCTCACCGGCAAGGCGCCGCCGAGCGACGACCAGCGGCTGCGCGAATCCATCGACCTCTTTCCCGGTTACGGCTCGGTCGCCAGCCGCCTGCTCGACCACCAGGACCCGGCCATGCCCACCTACGTGTCGTACCCGCACATCATCTCCGACGGCACCCCCACCCCGGGCCAGTTCGCCAGCTTCCTCGGCAAGGAACATGATCCGCTCTTCGTCCCCTCCGATCCGAATGAAGCCGGCTTCCGGCTCCCCCAGTTCAGCCTGCCCGACGGCCTGAGCATCGACCGCCTCCGCCACCGCCGCGGTCTGCAGGAACTCATCGACCGACAGGCCCGCCTGCTCGACTTCAGCGCCGAAGCCCGCGGGCTGGATGATTATTACCTCAAGGCGCTCGCCATGCTCAACAGCCCGCGCATCCGCGACGCCTTCAACCTCGATGCCGAACCCGCCGCCCTCCGCGAGGCCTACGGCCGCACCACCTACGGCCAGGGGTGCCTGCTCGCCCGCCGCCTCGCGGAAAGCGGATCACGCTTCACCACCTGCTATTTCAGCGACAGCATCGGCGGTCAGAAAACCGACAGCGGCGGCTGGGATACCCACGGGTTCAACAATACCCGCATGTTCCCGATCATCGAACAATACCACCTGCCCATCACCGAACAGACGCTGCCCACCCTGCTCCTCGACCTCGAACAACGCGGCATGCTCGACGAAACCCTCGTCGTCTGGATGGGCGAATTCGGCCGCACCCCGAAAATCAACGGCAATGCCAGCCGCGACC
The DNA here is from genome assembly GCA_023253495.1 of Verrucomicrobiales bacterium. Taxonomy (GTDB): domain Bacteria; phylum Verrucomicrobiota; class Verrucomicrobiia; order Verrucomicrobiales; family V1-33; genus CAJBME01. Next base: position 393 of record JALRGF010000273.1, on the reverse strand, counting down.
ACTGGCCCCACTGCTACACCGTGCTCCTCGCCGGCGGCGGCGTGAAACGCGGGTTCGTCTACGGCGCCAGTGACGCCACCGGCAGCCACCCGGCCGACGCCCCGGTCACCCCGGATGACATCGCCGCCACCATCTACCACCTCATGGGCATCGACCCCCGCAGCGAATTGACCGACGCCCAGGGCCGCCCGATCATGATTTCCAGCGGCCAGCCGATCCTCGATCTCATCGCCTGATCCCGCTCCCCGCAGGTCCCGGCCGCCGATGGCCACCCACGCGCCCCCCGCAACGCCACCACCCCACCACGCCACACCGTCCTCCGGGAGCGAACGCACCGAAATCCACCCCGCATTTTTCGGGGGACTTTCGCCCACCTCAGCATTATTCTCCCGG
>JALRGF010000212.1 GCA_023253495.1 Verrucomicrobiales bacterium | reverse complement strand
GGACGCGCCCGTCCCGCTCGATCTTGCCGAACGCGTGGCGCCGGGACAGATCGGCGAGCATTGATTCATCGATCTTGAATTCGTTGAGCAGCTCGAGCTGTGACAGGGTGTCGAGCCGGGAGAGTTCGGCGGCGCTGAGGGCGTTGAAGACGATCTGGAGCACGGGAAAAAAACGGGTGGTTGGAGTGACATTGGGAGCGCGGGCTCAGGCGGGCGGGCGCCTTTCACCGGCGGCCGCTCACGACTGACGGTGCACTGGTTTCTCCGCGACATAGAGGGAGGCGATGCCCCCGGTCAACGGAATCCCGCGGCTCCCCGAAAACCCGTGGGCATCGAGAAGCGCGGTCATGGCGGGCCCTGACGGAAACGACTCGATGGAACCACCCAGGTATTCGTAGGCCCCGCGTTCCCCGGTGAGCAGGCCGGCCACCGCCGGCAGCACGCGGTGCAGGTACACGCGGTAGAGGCCGCGCAGCCAGGGCGCGGGACGGGAAAAATCGAGCACCAGCAGACAGCCACCGGGCCGGAGCACCCGGGCCATTTCCCGCACCGCGCCGCCGTAGTCCGCCATGTTGCGCAGGCCGAAGCCGATGGTCACCGCATCAAACACCCCGTCGGCAAAGGGCAGCGCCATGCCGTCGGCCACCACCAGATGCGGCAGACCGCGCCGCTGCGCGTGCTCCATCATCGGCGCGCAGAAGTCCGCCGCCACCACCAGTGCGCCGGGGCAGGCCGCCGCCACTGCCGACGCCAGGTCACCGCTGCCGGTAGCCAGATCAAGCACCCGCTGCGGCTGCCGCGCCCGTGCCTCCGCCGCCACCCGCCGGCGCCAGAGCACATCAATCCCGCCGCTCAGCACATGATTGGCCAGCACGTAACGCGGGGCGATGGCGGCAAACGCCTTTCGTACAAATCGAGGGTCCTGCATCCGGATCCTTTACGCTGTGGCGCACCGGACCGGCCCTGCAAACGATTATTCCCCGCTGGAAAATCCGGTCGGCGTGCCGCATCATCCGGTTCCTGCACCGTCCGGCCCGCGTCGAGCCTGCCACGTCCCCGCTCATGAATGCCCCACGTTCCATCACCCTGCTGCTCGCTGCCGCCGCTCTCGCCGGCGCGCCCGCACCTGCAGCCCGCGCCCAGCGGCCGCCAGGGCCGGAAACCGCCAGCCGGAACAGCGTGGCTGCCATCGTCAACGGAAAGGTGATCACCCGCAATGAGGTTGAAACCGCCGCCCAGTATCAGCTCATGATGATCCAGCAGGGCGTGAGCGACGCCATGGACCGTCAGCAGAAAGAACGGGAGGCGCTGCGCAAAGGGCTCAATGATCTCATCGATCGCGAACTCATCATCAGCGAGTTCGAACGCATGGGGGCCACCATCAAACCGCAGTACGTCGACGAGGACATCCGGCGGCTGATCCGGGAGAATTTCGAGGGCAGCCGCGAACAGTTCCTGCTCGAACTCAAGAAACGCGGCATGACCTGGGCCCGCTTCCGCGAACAACACCGCAAATCACTGGTCGTCGCCGCCATGCGCGGCCAGGCGACGCGGAATGTTGATTTCGCCACCCCCGAACAGAAGGAACGCTATTTCCGCGAGAACCAGGATGAATTCCGCGAGGAAGGGGCGGTGTGGATGCGCACGCTGGCCATCCCGCAGCTCACCGGCGACGCCGGGCTGACCGCCGAACAACAACGGACCCGCCAGCGCAAACTCGCCAACGAAATCCGCACCCGCCTGCTCCAGGGGGCCGACTTTGCCGCACAGGCGCGGGCCTACTCGCAGGACAGCAAATCAGCCAGCGGCGGCGACTGGGGGGTGGTCCAGCGCAGCGCCCTTGCCCCCCAGCTCGCCGAAGTCGCCTTCTCCATCCCGGTCAAAACCGTCAGCCAGGTCTTCGAATTCCGCGGGTTCTATTACCTTATGCTCGTCGAGGAACGCCAGCCGGGGAAACTCAAGTCGCAGGCGGAAATCGATGAATTGCTTGACCGGCTGGTCCAGGCGGACCTGAAAAAGAAAGCCATGGACGAGTATCTCGCCAAGCTCCGCAAAAAGGCGACTCTCGTGTTCCCCGACCCCGAGCTGCGCCCGCCGGACGGCCCCGCTCCGCGGTGACAGCGGTGGTGGCACCTCACTCTGCCGCGTGACGGCGCGGCCACCCGGTGCCAGACTGTTGCATGCGCTGGCTCCCCTATGGCCCGCAGGCCGTGATGATTTACTTCGCCGACGAGGTCGGCGCGGAGGCCTTTCAGTGCGGCCGCGCGATCCGTGCCGCCCTGGAGCGCCGGCCGCCACCGGGGCTGCGCGAATTCGTCGTGTCGTTCACTTCCGTCCTGCTCGAATTCCTGCCCGCCCATGCGGTCGATGGCGACGCTCTGGTGGCCGCGCTGCACGATGCTGTCGGCGCCTCCGCCCCCAGCCCTGAGCCCCCGAGGGTGATCCCGGTATGTTATGGCGGACCGGATCTCGGCCGCGTCGCTGAGCATGCGGGGATGAGCGAATGCGACGTCATCGAGGTGCACTGCGGCGTGCTTTACCGCGTGTATTCGCTCGGTTTCGCTCCCGGGTTTCCTTACCTTGGCGACCTCGACCCGCGGTTGCATGTCCCGCGCCTGGCCACTCCGCGCGTCCGGGTGCCCGCCGGATCCGTGGCCATCGGCGGCGAGCACACCGGCGTCTATCCCGTGGAAAGCCCGGGCGGCTGGAACCTCATCGGCCACACGGCGATCCGGCTCTTCGCTCCGGAGGCCGATGACGACGCCCGGTTTTTCCTGCGCGCCGGAGATCTGGTCCGCTTTGTCCCGGAATGATGCCGCCCGTGCCCATGACCGAACCATTTCTCGAGGTGCTTTCGCCCGGCCTCGGTGCCGCTTTCCATGACCAGGGGAGACCGGGCTGGCGGCGGTTCGGCGTGCCGGCCGGCGGGGCCATGGACGCCCATGCCGCCGCCTGCGCCAACCGCCTGCTCGGCAACCCGCCGTGGTCGACGGTGGTCGAATGCCTGCTGCACGGCGCCCGCTTCCGGGTGCTTCGCGACTGCTGGCTTGCCCTGACCGGTGCTGACCTGCGCCCGTCGCACCCGCGCTGGCGGGTTTTCCGGGCCGCGGCCGGCGAAACCATCCGGCTCGACGGCCATGTTTCCGGCGTCTGGGCGTACCTCGCGCTCGAAGGCGGATTTGCCGCACCCCACTGGCTCGACTCCGCCAGCACCCTGGCCGCCGCCGGCCTTGGTCGTCCGCTGCAGAAAGGTGATCAGCTCCACCGCTGCGAGTCCGAACCCCGTTTCGAAATGCCCCCGGGCGTGACTGCCCGCATCGCCCACTGGTCGGAACAGCGCGATTACTCCCACCCGCCACCGCTGCGCGTCTGGCCCGGGCCGCAGTGGGACTGGTTCGCGCCTGACGACCGCCACCGGTTCTTCGACCAGCCGTGGACGGTCGCCGCCCAGAGCAACCGCCTCGGCTACCGTCTCACCGGCGAGCCGCTCGCCAGGCCCGCCCGATCGATGATCAGCGAGCCGGTCCGCATCGGCAGCCTCCAGGTCCCGCCCGACGGGCAGCCGGTCGTCATCCTGCGCGACGGCCCGACGGTCGGAGGCTATCCGAAAATCGGGGTCGTTGATCCCGAGGACCTCGACTGGCTCGTGCAAACCGCCCCCGGTCGCCCGGTCCGGTTCACCGCCATCAGCCATGACTGAATTCCTCCCTCCCCTCGACCTGAACTGCGACCTCGCCGAAGGCGAGCCGCCGGCCCGTACTGCCGCCCTGCTCCGCCGCGTGACGTCGGCCAATGTCGCCTGCGCCGGCCACGCCGGCAGTCGCGATGCCATGCGCCACGCCCTCACCCTCGGCCGCTCGCTCGGCGTGGCCGTCGGCGCCCACCCCGGCCAGCCCGGCGGCTTCGGACGCACTCCGGTCGACGGCCTCACCGCCCCGGACCTCCGCGCGCTGCTCGACGACCAGATCGGACGCTTCCTCGAACTCGCGCAGGCTGCCGGCTGCCCGCTGCACCACGTCAAGCTGCATGGCGCTCTCTACCACGCGACCGAATCCGACCCGTGCCTGCGCGGCGCCTTTATCGACTGGCTGTGCACCCGCACGCCGCAGGCGATCGTGTATGCCCGGGCCGGGGGATCGACGGTGGCCGCCGCCCGTGCTGCCGGCCTGACTGCCTGGGACGAGGGGTTTGCCGACCGGGCGTACCGCGCCGACGGCTCACTCGTCCCCCGCGACCAGCCCGGCGCCTTGATCACGGCAGCGGCCGCGGTCACCGATCGCGTTGCCCGACTCGCCCGCGGCCTGCCCATCGCCACCGCCGACGGACCGCCGCTCCGGCTCGCCGTCCGCACGCTGTGCGTCCACGGCGATTCCCCGGACTCCCTCACCCTGCTTGAGGCCGCCCGCCGCGGGCTGGAAGCACGGCCGTGCTGACGCCGCCGCCTCCCCCGCGGCATTCACGCCCCGGCCTGCTTGATCTCCTTGAGCCGTGCGTTCTCAGGTTTCGCGGTGTAGTGCGGGTCCAGCGGGTAGCAGCCGCTGGGCAGGCCGTTGCGCGGCGCGGTCGTGCAGTCGCTGAAGGTCCGGCAGATCAAGCGCGTGTTGATCGGAGCGCCCGCGGCCGCCTCCCGCA
>JALRGF010000201.1 GCA_023253495.1 Verrucomicrobiales bacterium | reverse complement strand
TGAAGAATTTCAAATTTCGAGACCTCAAGGGCGAAGCCGGCCGCCTTGACTTCGCGGGTGAGCACGTCGACCTGGCTGGCCGCCTGATCCTGCTCGCGAAGCGAAGCCGCTCCCTCGCGGTACAGGCGGGCGGTGCGGACTTTTTCCTTTTCGGCAAGCTCGAGGGCGGCCTGAGCGCGTTCGAGCTGCGCCTGCTGCTGCTCCCGGGCGGCCTCGGCCATCTGCACCCGGGCCTCCGCCTCAGCCCGCGCGCGCGGATCCAGAAATCCCGAGGGGGTCGGCTGGATGACCGCCAGCACCGTCCGCCCGGCCACCAGCGCGTCGCCGGCACGCAGGGCAATGCGTTCCAGCATGCCGGCGACCGGAGCGGCCACCACATGGCGATGGCGGATGCGGGTCTTGCCTTCCTCGAGCACGCTGACGGTCAATGGGCCGGTGGTCACGGTGGCGAGGTCGACCGACGGCGGCCGCGGGCGCAGGCCGGCGACCGCCATGCCGACGACAGCGGCCAGGGCCAGCCAGACGGCTGCTGTCCGCCACGCCTTCCGCCGGTGCGGCGGCCGGACGCGATCCGGCGCGGGGGTCGGGGGGCGGGTCGGCAGTTTCATGGCATCGGATGATCATTCGTGCGCCTTGAGCACGGCGAGCAGGTCAAGCCGACGGATCCCGCGGCTGACCACGGCAAATGATACCGCAGCCGAGGCGAGCACAATCAGAATGGCGGTGCCGTACGTCCGGGTGGAGATCGCGAGCGGCAGGCGCACCGACTCGGTGCTGGCGGTGGCCACGATGATTTCGCTGAGCAGGCGCCCGATGACCAGCCCGACGGGCAGCGCCACCGCGCTCAGGATGATCAGTTCGCCGAGCATCACCGCGGCCACCTCGCGGTGGGTGAACCCGATGACCCTCAGCGTGGCAAAATCGCGGTGGCGTTCGGCCAGGGCGATGCGCGCGCTGTTGTAGACCACGCCGAAGGACACGATGACCGAAAACGCGAAATACATCCCCTGGACCAGATGAATCATTTCCGCCGTGCTGCGGTTGAAGCTGTCCCGCACCGCCGATTTGATGACCAGGGCGGCGACGCTCGGTGACTCGCGCACCGCGGCCAGAAACGCGCTCCAGCGGGCGGGATCGACGGTGAGGTGCGCGCCGCTCAGAGTGCCGCCTTCCTGCATCAGCCGGCGCAGGGCGTTGATTTCCATGTACACAGCCACCCCGGCATAATCAGTGATGAGCCCGCCCACGGTCACTTCCCGCACCGGACGCCTTCCTTCCTGAACCTCGATCCGCAGGCGGTCGCCGGGACGCACCCCCAGGACTTCCGCCAGCTTCGCCGAGAGCAGCAGGCCGTCGAGCGGCAACGGGATCGGCCGTCCCTCTGCGTCCAGCACCCGGTGGAGCAGCGCCTCACGGGGCAGTCCGGTGACCGCGAGGCGGCGCGAGCGGTGCCCGACCTGCACGCGGGCGGGCACGCTGCGGAATGGTTCGGCGAGGGTGACCCCGGGGAGGTGGCGCAGGTCGGCCAGGGCCGAGGCCGATCCGGGTTCGATCAGGCTGACGGTGACGTCCTGCCGCTGCGCCTCCTCCCACTGGAAGCGCATCAGATACGCGATACCATCGCGCATGGCGCCGGGCATGACCGGAAGGCCGGTGGCCAGCGCCAGCCCGAGAGCGGTGAATACCGCCTGCCATGGGCGCCGCTCCAGATTGCGCAGGGCCATGCGCAGCGAGGGGCCGGCCATCCGAGCCCCGCCCGCGCGTTCCAGACGCGACCTCCGGAAGACCGCCGGCGGCTCCGGACGCATTGCCTCCGCCGGCGGCAGGCGCATCGCCTGACGCACCGCCCCGATCGCCCCGAGAACCGCCGCCCCCGCACTGACCAACACCGCCAGCGCCAGCGCCGGCACATCCAGCCGGAAGGTCAGTTCCGGAAACCGGAAAAACCGGTGGTACACCGGCATCAATAACTGGCCAAGCACCACCCCGGCCGCCAGGCCGACCGCTGTCGCCGCCGCCACCATGCTCAGCGCGAACTTGAGATAGTGCCATCCGACCTGGTTCGATGCATACCCGAACGCCTTGAGCTGGGCAATCTGCTCGCGCTGGAGCCGGATCAGCCGGCTCAGCACCGCACTCGCCATGAAGGCGGCAATGCTGAGAAAGACGGTCGGAAAAGCGAATGAAAGCGCGCGCAGCTCACGCAACTCATCGTCCAGCCGCATGGCCGACGGCTGGTCGCGGCGGGCATAGGCGACCTGTCCGCCAAAGGGTGCCAGCACCCGGTCCAGCTCGGCCATGACCGCAGCCGCCGGATGGCCGGGCGCCACGTCGATGAGCACGCTGTTGAAGGCACCATCAAGTTCGAAGGCCGTGGCCAGCGGTCTCTCGGCCATCCAGAACACGCCGAAGCGGCGGTTGTCCGGCAGGGTTTCGCCGGCCCGGGCTTCGTAGACAAATTCCGGCGAGAGCGCAATGCCGACAATTTCCAGCCGCTCACGCGCGCCGTGCACCAGCGCGTCCAGCATGTGCCCGGGCTCGAACCCATGAGCCTGCGCAAAGGCCTCGCCGACCACCACCTCGTGCGGCCGTCCGATTTCCGGCAGACGCCCGCGCCGCACATGCAACCGGTGCAGCTGGGCCGGCCGGCCTTCCGGGATCGAGAGGATCGTGCCGTCGGCGGGTTCCTCAAGACCGGGAAGATCAAGCGTGAGCCGGCCGACCACCCGCGTCTCCACCACCGCCACTCCTTCAATGGCCGCCAGCCGGTCGCGCAGCGCATTCGGCGCCCGCTTCAACTCGCAGAAGACATCGGCCATCCGGTACGATTGGTAATAGGCATCGCGGGTCGTTTCGAGCGACCGGATCAGGCTCCGCGACATCACCATCATGGCCAGTCCGCAAGCCATGACCACGCTGACCGCCGCCATCGGGCCTTTCAGGCGGCCGGTGTCGCGCCACAACTTGCGATCCAATGCGGAAAAAACCATCACCAGGCCAGGGTGCGGACCGGGCGCCGGGCCGCCTGAATCCGGATGTCAACGATGCGGCCGTCCGACAGCCGGATCACCCGATCCGCCATGTCCGCTATGACCGCATTGTGCGTGATGATCACTGTCAGCGTGCCCAGCTCCAGATTGATCCGCTCAATCGCCTCCAACACCGTGATGCCGGTCCGAATGTCGAGCGCTCCGGTCGGCTCGTCGCAGAGCAGCACCTCGGGTCGCTTGGCAATCGCCCGCGCAATGGCCACCCGCTGCTGCTCACCCCCCGACAACTGGGAAGGGAAGTGGTCCATCCGCCCGGCCAGACCAACCCGCCCGAGCGCCTCCTCCGGCGTCATCGGATCGGGCGCGATCTCGGTGATCAGAGCGACATTCTCACGCGCCGTCAGACTGGGGATCAGATTGTAGAACTGGAAAATGAATCCGACGGCCTCCCGCCGGTAGCGGGTCAACAGTCGTTCGTCCGCCCGCGTCAGGTCCTGCCCGCGATACACCAGCGTCCCGTCCGTCGGCACGTCCAGCCCGCCCAGAATGTTCAGCAAGGTCGACTTCCCGCTGCCCGAAGCCCCGAGCAGCACCACCAGCTCGCCGGCATACAACTCCAGATCGACCCC
>JALRGF010000180.1 GCA_023253495.1 Verrucomicrobiales bacterium | reverse complement strand
CTACCAGGCGGTCATCGACCGCGTCAGCGTGCACGACTTTCACGCCACCGTGCTCGCCCTGCTCGGGTTCGACCACATGCGCTTCACCCACACCGTGAACGGCGTGGCCATGCGCCTTTCCAATGTCACCAAACCCGGCAGCCGACCGGTCACCGGTCTCATGGCCTGAAACCGCGCCGGACTGACGAGGCCGCTTTTTCGGGCGGGACTCCCACTTCACGCCGTTCGGAATGCCGCGAGGTTGGCGTACCGGCCGCGGGGGCCGGAATCGACGGGGTATGGTGGAGAAGATGCAGTCGTCAGCGCCGCATGTCATTCTCGGCTGCGCGTGCCCGGTGCCGCCCCAGCTCGGCTGACGCCGGCGCGTCAAAAAAGGGCGTTCGAGGTGGGACCGGACTTCCAGGCCGGTCGCTGGCGGGCGCGTCCACCGCCCGCCCGTTCCTCGCCTTTTTCCGGGCGTGCCCGGACGCTTGCGTCAGGCCGCTTCAGCGGCAGGGCATGGGCGCAACGCCGCCAGCTGGGAAGCTGGTCCACGCGTCGCCGCCATCGCCATCGTCGTCGAAATCCTCAAAACGCCCTGGGATCAATCCCGGGAGTACCTCGCCGACGCCCTCCACCGCCTGGCCAGCGGCGCCAGCTCCCGGGTCTGCCGGAAATAGTGCCAGACCTTCACTGTACTTGGACTCCGGCATCTCACGTCAGACCCGGAGGTGCCGCCTTGCCCACCCGGGGGCCACGCGGGCCGCTGCATCGCCGGCCGCGTAGCAGGCGTAGTAGAAGGACGCGATCGCCAGCGCCGCCGGCACTTCAAGCGCGCCGAGGGCCACCCTGCGCCGATACCGGACGATCCGCTTCCATGCCCTGGCCTGCATCCGGAGAGCGCGGCCCACGGAGGCTCCGCCGCCTGTCGCCCTGTCAAACAGCAGGTTGTCACGACCCTGCGCGAGGCCGCGGAGCAGCAGGTGCCGCATGCCGTTGGGCGCGGGATGGCTGACGCGGGCCGCAGTGTTGACGAACAGCCCGCGGCCGTCCGCGGTGAGCCGGCGGGCGAGCAGCCGGCAGGCACCCCGCGAAGTGCCCTCCAGCAGCACGAAGGGGTAGCGGACCGCGATATCCCGGCGGAAGGCGACGTTGTTGGCGAAGAACGAGGATTGGCGGCCGAGGACCCTGCGGGTGTCGCGGAGCGGAAAGAACCACGCGAGCGCCAGCGACTTCGACACGAGGTCTCCGGTGTCAAGATAACAGTTGCCGCAGACCACCTCGACGGCCGGATCGGCGAAGGAGCCGAGCAGCCCCTGCAGCCAGCCCGGCTCCGGGATCACGTCGCTGTCGAGAAACAGGACGAAGCGGCCCCGGGCCTCGGCGACCCCGAGGTTCTTCTGCTCATAGTAGCTGCGGCCGCTGCCGGCGACGAACCGCAGCTCGGACCGGTCGGGAATCGCCGACACACACGACGTCACAAACTCGCGAACGCCGGTGGCGGAAATCCTGTGGTCATCGAAGATCACGAGGATCTCGAAATCCCTGGAACCGTCCCGGGGGGCCCGGAATAGGCCTCGATCTGCCGCATCAACTCCGTCAGCATCGCGGAGCAGCGGTCAGCTTCCGCCAGCTGGATGTTCTCCCACTCGATCACGATGCTGACGACAGGCTCGGCGGAGCGGGCTGTGGTTGACATGACATCATCCTCTAGGGCGAAAGCACCTTAGCGTCAAGTGGTACGGGGCATAGCGCACGGCACGGGGCAAACCTCGTGTCTGAAAGAAATTTGTTTTCGGGCGCCGGCGATGTTGAAGGGGGCATGGGTCATGGGGAGGGGAGGTGGGCAGGAAAATTGTGACTCCTCTCGCATGAGCGGGTGCAGATGGGTCTTGCGGAGTCCCGCGGTCAGGGCGCGTGGCCGACCACGCGATAAAGTGCTTGCGGCGCGGAGGCCGTGGTGTCGGTCAGCTCCACCAAGCCAGCAACCGCCAGAGGGGGAACTGTTGCCACGGTGACCCAGGGAATAACGTCGAGATTCCCGATACGCTGCAATTCATAAATCCAGCCCCGCAGCCCGTCGCCCGCAGTCACCGTCACCGTCTCTCCTGTGCGCGTGAAAGATTTCACCTTCAATTCCACCGTTGGTTGCGGTGGGCGGGAGAGGGCCACCGCCGGATACCCGTTCCATGTCGGCGAGGTGAAGCCGCTGCTCCCTTCGTAATACTGAATGGCGAAGCCGGGAGCGGAGTCGGAGAAGACATTGGAGCCGAAAGAAGACGGCGCATTGCCTTTGAACGTCGCGCTTGTCAGGCTGGCGCAGTATCGAAACGCGTCGTATCCGATGGAAATAACGCTGCTGGGAAGGACCACGTTTGTCAGGCCGGGGCAACCGTAAAACGCCGAGATTCCGATGGACGTGATGCTGTCAGGAAGCGTCACGCTCGTCAGACTCGTGCAGTTGCTGAACAGCCCGACTCCGATGGACGTAATGCTATGGGGCAGGGTCACACTGACGAGGCTTTCGCAGCGATCGAATGCACCGGTTCCGATGGACGTGATGTTCTCAGGAATAGTGATGCTTGTGAGGCTGGTGCAGTATCGAAACGCCTCATCCGCGATGGAAGTAACACTCTTGCCGATGGCGACGCTTGTCAGGCTTTTGCAGGCGTAGAACGCCATGCCGCCGATAGCAGTGACTTGGTCAGGAATGGTTACTCTCGTCAAGTTCTCGCAGGCATAGAATGTCCGAACTTCGATGGAGGTGACACCGGTGCCGATGGTGACGCCCGCCAGACTGTAACACTGAGCGAACGCCTCTTCTCCGATGAACGTGACGGTGTCGGGAATGATGACGCTGGTCAGGCCTATGCACTCGGCAAACGCATGGTTGTGGATGGAACGGACGCTTTGGCCGATAGTGACACTGGTCAGGCTCCGGCAACGACGGAAAGCCCGTTCACCAACGTAGGTGACACTATTGGGAATGATGAAACGGGTCAGGCCCGTGCAGCCGTAAAACGAGTTGTTGCCAATGGAAGTGACACCTTCCGGGACACTCACGCTGGTCAGACTGGTGTATCCATAAAACGCAACGTCTCCGATGGCCCGCACCGGCAGCCCGGCAATAGTCCCGGGTATGGTAATCGCGTTATTTGTTCCGGAACATCCCGTGAACCCTAGGGGAACCGGCCCGCTCTGCCATGGTTTATTGTTCGCAGCGCGATTCGTGACGGACGCCCGGGACGGGAGGTTCAGGACGGGCCAAGGACCAGGGTGAAGGTTTGTCGAAGTGCGGGCCGGCGGCTGGCGTGGCTCGTTTTCGGATGAGTGGCTGGGGGGGAGGGGCGGGCAGAGCGATGGGCGGCTCCCTGCGCTCCGCCTTCCGGCGATCCCTGATCCCGAAGCGGGGGTATCCTGCATGCCGCTGATGCGAGATCCTTCTTGGAAGAAGCGGCGATCCGCTTTTAACTGTAAGCTGTTCTCCGAATACCCACTGCCATGACCACCCCGAGCCTCAATCGCCGTCATTTCCTCGCCGCCGGATCACTCGCTGCCATGAGCGCCGCCTTCGCGCCGGCTGCGGCCGCCCAGACGGCCGCTCCGGGCCGCCCGGTCACCCCGCCGGAAGGCAAGCGCCTGTTGCTCTCGTGCAAGCTCGGCATGATTGCCCGCAAGGACGGGGACCGCGAACTGACCATCGCCGAGCGCCTGAAGATGGCGGCCGCGGCGGGATTTGACGGCGTCGACTTCGATGAAGCCGGGTCGTTCACCGTCGAGCAGGCCCGTGCGGCGGTTCAGGAGAGCGGCGTGTTCTGCCACAATGCGATCAATCATGCTCACTGGAGCGTGCGGTTGACCGACCCGGATGCGGAGACCCGCGCCAAAGCGCGCGCCAACATGGACCACTGCCTGCGCGTGGCCCACGCCATCGGCGGCAGCGGCATCCTCATTGTCGTCGGCCAGGCGTCCGACGGTCCGGCCGAGGAAATCGAGGAACGCTGCCGCGAGGAAATCAAAAAATCCCTGCCTCTTGCCGCTTCCCTCGGCCAGCCGATCCTCATCGAAAACGTCTGGAACCGGATGATGTATGACCACGATGCGCCGCCGGAACAATCGGCCGAGCGGTTTATCAAGTTTGTCGACAGCTTCAACAGCCCGTGGGTCGGCATGTACTACGACCTCGGCAACCACTGGAAATACGGACAGCCGGCCCAGTGGCTGCGCGCTTTCGGGCACCGAGCGGTCAAGCTGGACGTCAAAGGATTCAGCCGTAAGAAAAATGAATTCACCGAGATCACCGGTGCGGACGACGACGTGCCGTGGGCGGAGATCCGTCAGGCGCTGAGCGACATCGGATTTGCCGGCTGGGCGACGGCTGAAGTGGGCGGCGGTGACGTCAAGCGCCTGACCCAGGTGCGCGAGCAGATGCAGAAGGCATTTGGCGTCTGAGGCGCGGCGGTGCGGCCGGTCGCCCGTCAGCCGATCGGTTCCGCTTTCGCGGCACCGCTGCGGCGGGCGGAGCGTTCTGCCGGCACCCGGTCCGGCAGGAAGCCGGCACCGGCACCTGTCCCTTGACGCCCGCTCGCGTCCGGCACACGGGTGACCGGTATGAAGGCATTGGTGAAGAAAGAGGCGGCACCCGGCCTGTGGCTGGCGGACGTCCCGGAGCCGGAGATCGGCATCAACGACGTGCTGGTGCGGATCCGCCGGACGTCGATCTGCGGGACTGACGTGCACATTTACAACTGGGACGCCTGGGCGCAGAAGACGATTCCGGTGCCGATGACCATCGGTCATGAA
>JALRGF010000638.1 GCA_023253495.1 Verrucomicrobiales bacterium | reverse complement strand
AATCAGCTGCGCCAGATCCTCAATCGAATAGATGTCGTGGTGGGGCGGCGGTGAGATCAGCGCCACGCCGGGCTTGCTGTTGCGCAGCCAGGCGATGTAGGGATCCACCTTCGGGCCGGGCAGCTGACCGCCTTCGCCGGGCTTGGCCCCCTGGGCCACCTTGACCAGTTGCTGGGTGATGGTCGAGGCGCCGGACACCGGGCGGCCGGCGGTCATCGAGTCGAGTGCCGCGCGCACCGCTCCGATGGCGTCGATCCCGCCGTGGGTCCAGAACCGCTGGTCCTCGGCGGACACGGTGGCATCGATCAGGTCGCGCGGGATGTCCTCGAACCGGAGGGACTCGACCCGCTGGCCGTCGGTCAGAAGTCGCCGGAGCGGTCGGCCGGAGCGGTCGGTAATTTCCGGTCCCGGGGCGGGCCGGGAGAGCAGGGCGGGAGGGATGTCGAGGGCGCGGGGCAGGACGTGGTAGAAAAGAGCAAAGAGGAAGGCGAGGACCAGCGCCCGCCGCAGCCAGCGCGCAAAAAACCCGCGCCGCCGCGGTGGCGGCAGCGCGGCATGGTGGGTGGTGGCGCGGAAGCGCGATGGAAAAGCCAGACTCATCGTGAGGTGCCCGCGACGGCGGGGGGCCCCGCTTTGGCGGAGATCCGCTGGCTTCCGCTCAGGCCATAACGATCCGGTTCATACATGACTTCGATTTTGGCAGGGGGAGCGGTCACCGTGCCCTGGGCGATCACCCGGGCAAGGTAGGTCAGCGAGTAACGTCCGCCGCGCGAGATACTATCGGCAAAAAACAGGGCGCGGTCATGCCGGAGTTCCTGGTGGTTGAAGAAAAACGGCAGGGTGCTGCGGTCCTCCTCGGGGCGGTTGGCGGCGGCCGGCCGCGAGGGGCCGGTGAACCGCGGATTGATGGCCTCGAAGAGGGACGGCAATGGGTCGTCCACCGCGAGGTAGCGGAAAGGACCCGGTATTTCAAGATCGAGGGTGACGGCCACGAGGTCGCCGACTTCCAAGGAGTCCGCGGGTCCGGTGCTGCCGTCTGGGGACACCTTGGCGTAGGTGCGCGTGATGCCGAGGCCGAGGTGGCGCGGGGCCACCGGAACCTGGAGCGGCCGCGCCTCGATTTCGATGCAGACGCGCACCGGTTCGAGCCCCTGGCCCTTGAGGGTGAGGCGGCGGGCGGACGCCTGGTCGTTGAACGGCAGGGTGACGGAGGCGGTGGCCGCCTCACCGGAGAGCGTGATCGGGACGGTCTGATCGGCAAAGGCGAGCTCGAAACGGCTATCCGTAAGCGGACGGCCGGTCGCCTGGTGGTGAGCGGCGAGCGCGAGCAGGGCCCAGCCATTTTCGTAGGTCGACCCCCAGTCACCGAGCACGGTGCGTTCCTGCAGCAGGCGATCGGTGAGGGTGGCCGTCATGGCATGGGCGGGATCGGATTTGATCCACGCCAGCAGACTCACGGCGGTCAGACGGCTGTCAAAAAGGTTGCCCTGCCATGACTCCGATTGCGGATCGACCGGAGCTTCGAGGACTTTCCGCACGTCTTCCTCGTGACCGCCGGCGGCGGCGATGGCGAGGGCGAGCAGGCTGCGGGCCGCGGGCGGCAGCTGATCGAGTTTGCCGGCGAGCAGGGTGTGATAGGCGGGTTCCGGTTTGCCGAGCAGGGCCAGGGTGTAGCAGGCAAAGGCCCGGTCGTACAACGGGGTGGACCCGGTTTTCTGGCCGGTGTGACGGAGTTCGGCGGAGAGGTAGGCGGCGAGCTCATTCAGCCGTGT
>JALRGF010000061.1 GCA_023253495.1 Verrucomicrobiales bacterium | reverse complement strand
GCGGCTCGCCGGATCAAAGCATGACTGTGCCCGGCTCCCCGATCCCATGATTCCTCCCCGCCCCTCACTGCACCCCGGTTTGTGCGAGGGACCTTTGATGGCAGGGAATGTGGCCAGCATACATGGCCCATATGCGCGTGTCATCCCCTTGCCGGATCACTGAAAGTACCGCCCCCAGCCTCTCCCTCGCCTGCGGATCCGTAGTCCCCGGCTTGTCCTCTCCCGGTCAAATCCATTTGACACCCGCCTGTTCGCCAGCGCCGGTTCCTCATGAGCCGCATTGTCACCTTGGGTGAAATCATGGGGCGCCTCGCCGCTCCCGGGTTTCAGCGCTTCCAGCAAGCCATGCCCGGGTCGCTCGACGTGACCTTTGCCGGAGCCGAAGCGTCGGTGGCGGTCAGCCTGGCCCGGCTCGGATCCGATGCCTCTTTTGTCTCCGCACTGCCGGACCACGAGCTGGGCGACGCCTGCCTCGCCGCTCTCCGCACCCACGGGGTCGACGTCCACCACGTCCGCCGCACCGCGTACGGGCGGCTGGGTCTCTATTTCGTCGAGGCGGGTATCAACCAGCGGCCGGCTCAGGTCGTCTACGACCGCGATCACTCGGCTTTCGCGCTCACCCCGGCCGACGCCTACGACTGGCCGTCAATTTTCGCCGGTGCCACCTGGTTCCTCCTCTCCGGTATCACCCCGGCCCTCACCAGAACCACCGCCGAGGTCGCCCTCACCGCCGTGCGGGAAGCCGACCGCCACGGCGTCCGCGTCGCCCTCGACCTCAATTTCCGCTCGAAACTCTGGCGCTGGGACCCGGACCTTCCGCCCCGCGACCTCGCTGCCACCACCCTGCGCGGCCTGATGCCATCAGTCGACCTGCTCCTCGCCGGCCCCGGCGACGCCGCCCTGCTGCTCGACGCCGCCCCGGATGCCGATGCCTCCGACCCCGCCGCCGCCGAAGCCATCGCGCGCCGGCTTGCGCAAACATACCCCCGGACCCGCCGCATCGCCCTGACCCGCCGCGCCGGCCAGTCCGCCACCGGCACCGCCTTCGGCGGCCTGTTCGCCGATTTCATCCACAACGAAGTCCACCACGCCCCCGCCCGCGACCATCTCCACTCGGTCCCGCTGGTCGTCGACCGCCTCGGTGCCGGCGACGCCTTCACCGCCGGCCTGCTCTTCGCCCTGACCTCCCCGGATCTCGCCGCTCCCGCCGACACCATCGCCTTCGCCACCGCCGCCGGCTGCCTCGCCCACTCCATCCACGGAGATTTCAACCTGAGCACCCGCGCGGAAATCGAAGCCCTCGTCCGTGACGAATCCGCCGCCCGCATCCGCCGCTGACCGCTTGCACGCTCGGGCCATCGAAGACGCCCGATCATGCCTCATAGCCAACCACCGAGAGGTTTGGAACGCGTTGGAATTCCTCGGGAGCCACCGTTTGCCTGTCCATCAGGGGAGCCACAGTGGACCTGTCCAGCGAGGCCCCTCCTGCCCATGGTACCTGTCCGCCCGGACAAACAATACCAGACACCCACTTATTCCGAACTCCGCCGCGGGACGGCACCCCCGTCACCTGTTCGTCCACCCCCCTGCCCATTGTGCCGATGATGCCTGCTGCTCAGGGTACCTGTCCGCCTGTGCGTGCTGCTCAGGGTACCTGTCCGCCTGTGCGGATCCCTGTCCGCAGGGGCCGCAGTTTACCTGTCCAGCGGTGCCCCTCCTGCTCATGGTACCTGTCCGCCCGTGCAGATTCCTGTCCTTAGGGGCTACAGTTTACCTGTCCATCAGTGCCTCCGCGCGGGCCCGCGGACAATTTACCTGTCCATCGGTGCGTCCTGTCCTTAGGGGCTACAGTTTACCTGTCCAGCGGTGCCCCTGCCCAGGGTACCTGTCCGCCCGTGCGGTTCCACTCCATCCACGGGGATTTCAACCTGAGCACCCGCGCGGAAATCGAAGCCCTCGTCCGCGACGAATCCGCCGCCCGCATCCGCCGCTGACCGCTTGCCCGGGCCATCATAGGCCCCCGCTTATCCCTCGAAACTGACGACAAGAAGCCTTTTTGGACTCCCACTCGTTCCAGCCTCTTCCGCCGGAGACCGACAAT
>JALRGF010000038.1 GCA_023253495.1 Verrucomicrobiales bacterium | reverse complement strand
GCGGGCGCGTCACCGGAGGAGTCGGTGACCTTCAGCCCAGCGGTGGCGAGTGTCGTCGCGAACGCGATCCGCACGGCGGGGACCCCGGAGCAGTTGCCGAATCGGCTGGGCTGCCCCACCCCCTAGGGGGCTCCCTCGCAGGGCCCGACGGGCCGCTAGTGCTGGAGGGTGCTCGGCTCCTCGACGTGCGTGAGGTGGCCGTCGAGGATCTCGAAGACGCGGTCGGTGTACTCCACCATGCGCAGATCGTGCGTGACCATGATGCCGGTCTTGCCGCGGTCCTTGATCTCGCGGCGGAGGAGCTGCACGACCTGCCGCCCGAGTGCGGTGTCGAGCGCCGCGGTGGGCTCGTCGACGAGCACGAGATCGGGGTCGTTCATCAGGGCGCGTCCGATGGCCACGCGCTGACGCTCTCCTCCGGAGAGCTGCTCGGGGAGGTTCTTCGCACGGTCGGCGAGGCCGAGCTCCTCGAGCAGCTGGTCGGCACGCTGCTGAGCGGCCTTCTTGGGGGTCTTCACCAGCGTCGCGACGTAGAGGAGATTCTCGCGCGCGGTGAGGAAGGGCACGAGATTGGCCGACTGGAAGACGAAGCCGACTCGCTCGGCGCGGAAGCGCGTGAGTTCGCGCTTCGACAGTGACGTGACGTCGATATCGCCCAGGGTCACGGTGCCCGACGTGGCGGCGAGCAGCCCGCCGATGACACCGATCCACAGGCGGTTTTCCCGGAAGACAGCGTCTCCACCCCCTGGGTCCCAAAGGAAATCCGCCTCGACGACGAACGCACCCTGGTCCTCGACCCGTCCTGAACCTCCGGTCCCGGACCACCGTCATGAATCCCGCTGCCAAAAACAAATCTTGGCAGGCCGGGACGCATCTCCTATGGTTTTTTCCAATGCCAGTTCGTCCTCCGCACCCCCATTCCACCCCTGCACCCGGTTCCAAAGCCTCAAAAACCACTCCCCAAACCCCATTCTCCCACCCACTCCGCCCCTCCCTCCCCCCAGACCCCTACCCACCCCTCCCAGCCCATGGCCCACGCCCCTTCCCCAACGCCGACCCGCGAAAGCAAATTCCTTTCAGAAAAGGCTTGAAATGCGCCTATTTGTTTGAACACTTGTATTCATGATCCGTCGACGGGCAGTGATCGGGGGCCTGCTTCTGTGGGCCGGAAGCGCGGTGTTCTCACCGGTGACGCGGGGGCAGGGGGTCCATGGCTGGCAGTTTCCCGTCAGCGGTGCCTACTCGGACGGCAGCAAATGGACGCCGAAGCCCGATGGCGGAGGCGGTCCCCCCGCGGGTGCGGCAGTCGTTTTCAACGCGAGCGGGAGTTACACGGTGACGTGTGACGGCGCGGCGGCCCGTCTGGCGGAGATCGTGGACGCGGTGACCTTTCAACTCTCGGCGGGCGGGTTCGCCGCGGGCGAGTGCGTTGTCAGCAGCGCGGTCCGGCTCCAAGGCGTGGGGACTTTTTCCGGCGGGCCGTTTTCGGTGCGCGGGTCGATCGAAATCGATGGCGCGACGCTGGAGATGAACGGGCTTGATTTTCCGGTGATCGCGACCACGCCGAAAATCCACGCCATCAATGGCGGAAAAATACGGACCACGGGAGCGGTCACCCGGCTCAACAAACCCCTGCTGGAGGGCGGATCCGAATGGACCCACAGCGGCTCGCTGAACATGGGCTGGTGTTTTATCAACGGCGGCTCGCTGGTGCAGGCGGACGAGTTGGTGGTGACGCCGGCGGAACTGGCGGGCGGTCGCCTCAAGGCCGGTCACTTGGTGGCCAGCGGCATCACCGCGGCGGGCGCCACGATTGAAAGTGACACGGTGGCCCTCACCGGCGCGAACCAGACGTCGCTGAGCGCGGCCTCGCGCTGGAAAGTGGCGGGCGATTTTCAGTCGACCGTCGCCCTCATCACCGTGACGGATGCGTCGGTGGTGTCGGCGGGATCACTGAGCGGCTTGGGGGGGGATTTTGAGGTGCAGGGGCCCGGTTCGGAACTGGTGGTGGCGGGCACGGTGGGTTCCGGACAATCTGTCGGGGTAAAGGCGGGTGGAAGGGGATCGGCCGCGCGCCTGATCGAGGCCGGGATGACGGCCTCGGATGCCGGTTCGGAAATCGTCTTCGCCGAACTGGCCGAGGACACGGCGGCCACCATCACCAATGGGGGCATGGTGCGCGGTGGCGGCCTGCGGGCGCCCATGACCGCGGCGAAGGAAGCGCGCGCGTACCTCTCGGTTTCCGACCCCGGATCGAGCCTGCTTCTGAGCGGCAATCTGGAATGGGGGGTGGCCGGGCAGGCGTTCATGCAGATCAAGCAGGGAGCGGCGGTGCAGTGCGCGCTGGGGCTTCTGGACGGCGGTCGCGCGGGCGGGGTGACGACCGGAGCGGTCAGCGGGCAGAATTCGCTGTGGCGGTCGACGCTCGGCATGATCGTGGGCGATCAGAACGGGCAGGCCGTCCTAAACGTCAGTTCAGGAGGGCGGCTGGAGACAGGCGGCCTGAGCGCCGTCATTGGCGCGGAGGCGACGGGCGACGGACTTGTGTACATCAACGGCGGGGGCCTGGCGACGCCCTCGGCCTGGGACGGGCGGCTCACGCCGCTGGGGGGTATCGGTGTCGGCGGGAAGGGGTTTCTTTCGGTGACCAACCGCGGGCGCGCCCTGTTCCAGGCCGCGGTGCTTGGCAGCGCCGCCGGTTCCGACGGGCGGCTGGAATTGAGCGGGACGGGCACTTCTCTCGAAGTGGCCCGCGACCTCACGGTGGGCGCCGAAGGGTGGGGCCGCATGGCGGTGTCCAGCGGGGCGACCGCGACCGCGAAGTCGGTACTGGTTGGCAATGCCGGAGCAGCCAATGAACTGAAGGTCACCCGGGCCGGGGCGGGCATGGTCATCAGTGGCGCCTTGAAGGTGGGAAACGCCGGCATGGGAACCCTCACCATCGACCAGGGCGCCGGCGTGACTCTGACCGGTACGCTCGATCCGGACAACGGCACGGGTGAATGCGGGATCGGGTTCGAGCCGGGGTCCGTCGGCACTCTCACGGTGGACGGGGCTGGTTCGTCCCTTCTCGGCTCGAAGGCGGGCCTGATCGTGGGCGTCGAGGGCACGGGAACCTTGAACCTCAAGAATGGAGGCACGGCCGTGTTTGACACGCTGGGCATTGGCGCCGGCGTGAACGCTCAAGGCACCGTGCTCATCGACGGTGCCGGATCCTCGCTGACCCTGGCTGACAACGCCACGATCGGAGGCAGCGGGGCCTCCAACTCCGGCGAAGTCACGATTTCGGCCGGCGCCGCCCTGAGCGTCGGACCGCGCCTCATGGTCACCCAGCGCGGCCTGCTCCGCCTCTCCGGTGGCGGCGCCAACGTCGGGCAGGTGACCGGCGCTCCCGTCCCGGGAACCCTCAAAATCGGATCGTTCGGCACCCTGCAGCTCGGCGGCCGGGTCATCGGGGCCGTGTCGATCGGTCCGGGCGGCCGTCTCGTGCCGGGGGCTTCTCCGGGTCTGGCCACCATCGAAGGAGCCCTGACCCTCGAACCCGGCACCGTGACCGAATTCGAAATCGGCGGCACCGACTCCGGACGGGCGCACGACCACATTGAGGCCACCGGTCCCGTGGCGCTCGGCGGCACCGCGGTCGTCAGTTTCCGCGATGGATTCGCCCCAAGCGTCGGGCAGACGTTCGACCTCGTGCGGGCCTCAGCGGTGACGGGGGCCTTCCAGGTGGTTGAGATCCGGGGGTTGGGGGCGGGTTTTGCCTATGCTCTTGACACGCTGGCTGGCGGCACACTGCGACTCACCGTGACCGCCCCTGCTCCCGCCACCACCACCCCGCCGCTCGCCATCGAGCGGATTGGCGCGTCGCTCCGCGTGTCGTGGCCGGACTATGTAACCGGTTGGGTGCTCGAATCTTCCTCCAGCCTGGCCCCGGCCTCGTGGCAGCTGGTGGTGACCACGGACAACCAGGTCACCGTTCCGGCCGTCGGATCCGGGTTCTATCGCCTGAAGCGTCCCTGAGGCCCTCCCCGTTACGTGGCGGCTCCGGCCAGGACGCGTTCAATAAGCGCCCTGGCGACCGGGATTTCGTGGACGCTGTCCTCGGTGAGGGAGACACGGATGGTGTCGCCGATGCCGTCGCTGAGCAGGGAGCCAATACCGATGGCGGACTTGATGCGCCCGTCTTCCCCGTCGCCGGCTTCGGTGACGCCGAGGTGGATGGGGTAGTTCCAAAGCAATGACGAATGACGAGTGACGAATGACGCAGGGAATCCGTAACGCGGATCGGTTTCGTCATTCGGATTTCGGCTTTCGTCATTCCAGACCACCTCCAATTCGGCGCGCGAAAGCTCGTCGAGCTTCGAAACGAGCAACCGGTACGCCTCGATCATCACCTTGGGATTGCTCGCCTTCATCGAAAAGACGAAATCGTGGTAGCCGCGGGCCCGGGCGATGCGGGCGAACTCGAGCGCGCTCTCGACCATGCCGAGCGGCGTGTCGCCGAAACGGTTCATGATGCGATCGCTCAGGCTGCCGTGGTTCGTTCCGATGCGCATCGAGATGCCGCGCTCCTGACAGAGCCGCACGAGCGGCGTGAACTTTTCGCGGATACGCTCGATCTCGGCGGCGTATTCCTCGTCGGT
>JALRGF010000631.1 GCA_023253495.1 Verrucomicrobiales bacterium | reverse complement strand
CACCTCCACGTCCCGCACCTTGGTCAGATCCCGCACCGCCACCCGCGTCACCTCAAACCGGTGCCGGGTGCGCTCGGCCAGCAGGTCGCCATTCCGCTCAAGGTTCCGGTAAACCCCGGCGCCCACATTGCCCAAACCGGCCCGTCCTATGGAAAGTGTCGCTGCCATGTGTCTGCGTGAAAACCTGCGGCCCGTCGCCACTGCCAGCAAAGCCACTGCCAGCAAAGCCACCTCCCGAAAATCCACGGCCAGAAAACCAACCATCCACCCCGCACCGGTTGACCACACCCTCCAGCCGCGCCAGCGTCCGGATCAGCCGGCACCCAGGACCCTCCCTCCCCGCAGGCCTCACCCCCATGACCGAATACGAATGGCGCGAACGCACCGAGGACGGCCCCAGATTCTTCTGGGCCGGCCGTTTCGCCCGCCAATGGAAAATCGAAACCCGCCTCAAACACGAGGACGTCTGGACCACCCTCCAGCCACCCTACGACCCCGCTGTCCTCCGCGCCCTGCGCGACGTGCTCTGGGCCCGCTACCAGCGGCGCAAACTGCCCTTTGAGGTGGTCCGTGAAATCGACGCCCAGCTGCCGCCGGACAACCGGCTCACCACCGATGAGCAAGGGGGCGGGCTGACCCGCCGGCGCCCCCCGCGACACCCGTGATCCTTTCCCCGCCGGCATGACCACGGCCGAAATCCAAGCCCTCGACAAAGCGCACGTCTGGCACCCGTTCACCCCCATGGCCGAATGGTGCGCCCCGGAGGCCGCCCCGCTGGTCATCGAACGCGCCGAGGGAGTCTGGCTCTACGACACTGACGGCCGCCGCTACTTCGACGGCAATTCCTCGATCTGGACCAACCTCCACGGCCACCGCCACCCGGTCATCACCGCCGCCATCCGCGAACAGCTCGACCGCGTCGCTCACGTCTCGTTCCTCGGTGCCACCCACGAGCCGGCCGCCCGCCTCGCCGCTGAACTGGTCGCCCTCTTTCCACCGGACACTCTGAGCCGCGTCTTCTTTTCCGACGACGGATCGACCGCCGTCGAATGCGCCCTGCGCCTCGCGTGGCAGTACTGGGAATGGGTCGGCCAGCCGCACCGCCGCACTCTCATCGCCTTTTCCGGTGCCTACCACGGCGACACCCTCGGTGCCGCTTCCCTCGGCGGCATTCCGGTTTTCGCCGGTACCGCGGGCCGTCTCGGCCTGCCGGTGCGCCACATCGAGGATGTCGATGCCCTCGACGCCCTCCGCCCGGAAGAAAAACGCACGGTCGCCGCCATTATCATCGAACCCCTCGTCCAAGGTGCCGCCGGCATTCGCCTCTGGCCCGCGGGTCTGCTCCGCCGCCTGCGCGCCTGGTGTGACGCCCACGACACCCTGCTCATTTTCGATGAGGTCATGACCGGCTTCGGCCGCACCGGCCGCCTGTTCGCCGGCGACCACGAAGCCGTCACCCCGGATTTCCTTTGCCTCGCCAAAGGCCTCACCGGCGGCTACTCGCCTCTCGCCGCCACTCTCACCACCCGGCGCGTCTTCCAGGCGTTCCTCGGTCCCGCCACCGAGCGCCGCACGTTTTTCTACGGCCACAGCTACTCCGGCCACCCCCTCGGCTGCGCCGCCGCTCTCGCCAGCCTGCGCCTCTTCCGCGACCATCAGGTCCTCGAGCAGCTCAGCCCCAAAATCAGTCACCTCGCCACCGCCCTCCAACACCTCCGCCAGCGCCACCCGTCCCTCATCCGCGACGTCCGCCAGTGCGGCTTCATCGCCGGCATCGAAATCACCCCGCCCACCGGCCACGACCCCGCCCGCCGCTGGGGCGCCGACATCTGCCTCGCCGCCCGCCCGCTCGGCCTGCTCACCCGGCCGATCCACAATACCCTCATCCTCATGCCCCCGCTCTGCACCTCGATCCAGGAACTCGACTTCGCCCTCGCCGCCCTCGAGTCCGCCATCACCCGCGTCCTCACCCCCGACGCCACCCCCGGCGGATTCCAGTTGCAGCCGCTGCCACCAGAGGCATTATAGAGAGACACTCCTCGACAGCGCGGTCTCGATCGCCTTCACGGCTCCACGAGATCGCCGGCCTCATAAAAACCATAAATTTCCTCCATCTTTTTGCGGGCATAGCTTAGTGGTAAAGCTCCAGCCTTCCAAGCTGGCCATGCGGGTTCGATTCCCGCTGCCCGCTCCACTTTCCCCCGGTTTTCCAAAAAATTTGCGGCTCCCGGTTCAAAAACCGCCGAAGAATCCAAATTAACGGTTGCCAGCCATCATCAAAAACGATAAATAAGCCCGCGGTTGGTATGCCTATTCCCCTTACCTCCACATTCTCAAGATGAAAAAAATCGCCATCGCCACCTTGGCCGTCGGTCTTTCCGCTTCGGCCGCCAAGGGCCAAGGACTTCTCAGCATCGGTGCCAATAAGGACTACGAGGAAAAAATCCCGTTCTCCGTGACCTTGGCCTCGTCCGTCGGTTGGGACTCGAACATGAACACCAGTTCGTTCGACGAACAGGAATCCGCCTACTGGCAGAATGGCGCCAGCCTTGTCTACTCGACCGGTGACCGCCGCAACCACCTCAACGTCGGTGCCCACTACTCCAACATCTGGTACTTCGACCCCGCTCCCAACTCCGAAGACCTCTACCACAATGCCCGGCTCTCCCTCGACTACCTGACCAACGTCTCGCCGCGCCTCGCCGTTTCCGATTCGTTCTACCTCGCCTACGAGACCGAGCCCGATTACCTCATCGGCGCTTCCATCAACCGCCGCACCAACCAGTACCTCTACGGGTACAACAACCTTTCGGTCTCCTACGCCTGGACCCGCCGCTTCTCGACCGTCTCCGGCTACACCATCACCGGCATCTGGTACGAGGAGGACGCCGACCAGGGGAATGACCATTTCACCCACATCCTCTCCCAGCAGTTCCGGTATTCCATCTCGCCCACCACCGCCGCCACCGTCGATTACCGCTTCGCGGCCACCGACTACGACAGCAATCCGGACGCCGATTACACCGCGCACTATCTGCTCGCCGGGGTAGACCATACCTTCAGTCCGCTGCTCACCGGCAGCGTGCGCGTGGGTGCCGAATTCCGCGATTATGATGGTGACCTCGGCAGTGAAACCCGTCCGTACCTCGAAGGCGCTCTGAACTACCGCGCCGGCAAGAACACCGTTCTCCGCTGGTACCACTACCTCGGCGGTGACGACAGCGACCTTTCCGGCTTCCTCGCCGGATATTCGTACAAGACGGGCCTCAGCCTCCAGCACCAGCTGACCGACCGCCTGACCTCGAACCTCGCCCTGCACTACCTCTTCCAGACATTTGAAGACAGCCCTTATGGTCTGGCGGATCAGGATGACAACACCTTCGCCGGCAGCGCCGGTCTCGACTACCGCCTCTGGCGCAACATCGGGGTGAATGCCACCTATTCGTACACCAACACCGATTCCGACAACTACTACCGGAACTACGAGCGGCACCGCCTCTCGCTCGGCCTGACCGCCACGTTCTGAGCCCGGTTGTCCTTCATCCTGCAGTCCTTTGATTCCCCCGGCGTCCCGCGCCGGGGGAATTTTTTTCCCCGCGACCAAATCTTTTGCCCACGGAACTTTCATCGATATACTCCCTGCCACTATGAACCAGCAAACCAGCGAAGCCCGGCTCCATGCGCTCGACTACTGGCAGGTGATCCGCAACCGCTACGGGGTCATCCTTCTGGCCTTCTTCCTGGTCTTCATGACGGCCGCTGTCGTCACGGCCATCATGCCGAAAAAATACCCGGGGCGCGTCCTCATGGAAATCGAGCGCCTCTCGGGCGTCACCGCCGGGGACTTCATCGACCCGATCTCCGGCTACAAAGGGATGAGCAACCAGATGACGTTCCTCCCGACGGAATTCAAGATCATCACGTCCAAAGAGACGCTCTCGCAGGTCATCAAAAAGCGGAACCTCGTGGAACGCTGGCGCGTCGCCAACCTCGACGAAGCCTACAACAAACTTTACCGCATGGTCGACGCCTCCGAGGAGCGCGGCACCGACCTCATCAAGATCGAAGTCCTCAGCACCGACCGCGCGGAAGCCAAGGAGCTGGCCAACGACGTGGCCGACGCCTACGTCGCCCGCCGGAAACTCATTGAAACGGAACGTGTTCAGCTCGCGTTTCAGACGCTCAGCCACACCCGCAAGGGGCAGGAGCAGGAAGTCGAACGCGCGCGCACCAAAATGCTCGAGCTGGTGCAGGAACTCGGCATCGTCGACCTCCAGGCGACGTCACCCTTCGCCTTCACCCGCGGCAACGAAGCCACCGGCGGCGCGGAGGGACTGTTCATGGACGCCCAACGCATGGCGCTGGAAAAGAAAAACCAGGTCAGCGACTTCAAGGCGCAGCTTGATGCCATCAAGGACAAGGAAGGCGAAGCCCTCATCAGTGCGGCCGCCAATCTGAACCTGCTCGACCCGAAGACGACCGCGGTTTACGCGCAATACCTGCAGGACCAGCGCACCGCCGCCCAGCTTGAAAACAGCGGCCTCGGGGACGCCCACCCTGATGTCGTCTCGCTTCGCTCCGGCATGGACGTCCAGAAACAGCAACTCAACGAAGGGGTCAATCAGCTGCGCGACAACCTGCGCGACAAGATCAGCATGACCGAAAAGGTCCTCGAAAACA
The DNA here is from genome assembly GCA_023253495.1 of Verrucomicrobiales bacterium. Taxonomy (GTDB): domain Bacteria; phylum Verrucomicrobiota; class Verrucomicrobiia; order Verrucomicrobiales; family V1-33; genus CAJBME01. The sequence goes on along the minus strand of JALRGF010000631.1, from coordinate 2,400 downwards.
TCGAGAAGATCACCAACGAACAGAAGGACGCCAGCATCCTCGACCGCAGCAAGTACGCCCAGTACCAGCAGGCCAAAGACCAGTACGGCATGGCCCAGGAAATCCTCAACAAGATGATTGATGAGCAGGAGCGCGCCCGCGTCGTCAACCTCATGCCGCGCAAGCCGGCCACCATCCACGAATACGCCACGGAAGCCGTCACCTACTCGAAACCGAATGCCAAACTGCAGCTCGGCCTCGGCGCCCTGCTCGGCCTGCTGCTCGGTCTCGGCTTCGCCTTCTTCCTCGAATACCTCGACACCAGCGTGAAGTCGCTCGACGACGTCGAACGCTACCTCGGCGTGCCGGTTCTCGCCGTCATTCCGAAGGACGTCGGCATCCTCCACAAACAAAGCGGCATCAGCCCGGACGCCGAAGCGTACCGGATCCTCCGGACGAACATCGAGTTCAACCGCAAAAATGCCGACGCCAATGCCATCACTGTGGTTTCCGGCGGCGCCGGCGAAGGGAAATCCACCACCCTCGTCAACCTCGCATTCATCTGCGCCCAGGGCGGCTACAACACCCTGATGATCGACGCCGACCTCCGGCGTCCGAAACTGCATACATTTTTCGACATCAACAATTCGGTCGGCCTGACCAACTACCTGACCACCGACCTGCAGCTTGAAGACGTCATCCTGCAGACGCCGATCGACAATCTGTATTTCATGCCGTCCGGTATTCTGCCGGCCGACGCTGCCGGCATCCTGAACTCCCGCCGCATGTCCGAGCTGATCGCCGATGTCAAAAACCGTTTTGACCTCGTCCTCATCGACTCGCCGCCGATCCTCGGGGTCTCGGATGCCTCGGTGCTCGCCTCGGAAGTCGACCTGACCATGATCGTCATCCAGCACCGCAAACTGCCGCGTTCCATGCTGCTCCGCGTCAAACAGGCGATCGAAAACGTCGGTGGCAACCTGCTCGGCGTGGTGCTCAACAACGTGGATGTGCGCAGCGACAGCCAGTACCAGTACTACACCAGCTACTACACGTACTATTCGCCGACCAACATGGAGTCGAAAACCAAAAGCCGCCCGGCCTCGAAAACGTCGGACGCCGCCGGCAAGGCGGTGGCCCAGGCCGGCAGCTCGAAGTCGGCCAAGGCGAAAGCCGCCCCGTCCGAAGACGACCAGTATTGAAAATTCCCAACCCATCCTCGCATCCCCAATCGACGATGATCCGCTCGCTTCACTTCTTCTGTGTTCTGTCCCTCGCCCTCGTGCTGGGCGCCTTCGCCCCGGCGCATGCCCAGACCGGGGAAACGCCGCTCAAACCCGGCGACCAAGTCAAAATCACCATTACCGGCGTGCCCGCCGGCGACCAGCAGTCGATGGCCCTGCAGCTGTATATTGTGTCCAATGACGGCACCATCCGGCTGCAACATCTCAAATCGGAAGTCCGTGCCGCCGGTCTCACCCCGACGGCCTTGGCGCGGCAGATCGAGAACACCTACAAATCCGCCCGCATCTACACCAACCCCGCGATCAACATTTCGCGGAACCAGACCGCGGACTCCGCCCAGATGGTGACGGTCAGCGGCAACGTGCGCGTCGGCGGGGCCGTCGTCTACCGCCCCGGCCTGAAGCTGATGGAGGCCATCGCCGAGAAAGGCGGGTTCGACGACTTCGCCAATACCAAAAAGGTGCGCCTCGTCCGCGGTCAACGCACCACGGAATACGACCTGAGCAACATCTCCCAGAACCCCCAGGTCAACGTGGCCCTGCAGCCGGGCGATCTGATCATCGTTCCGCAGGGCGGCTTCGGCCTCCGGCCGCGCTGACCTCCCCCGGCCGTGCTGTTGTTGTACGGCACAATGGAATTCCCGCTGGTCCGGCCGGATTCCCGGAGTCGGGTTCCGTAGTCTCGCGCCGGAGATGGCGGGAGGTGCCCGGCTGCCGGCCTCCATGGCCTTTCTGGCTGCAACACCCCTTCTGACGGCAACACCGGTTGGAAGATGCGCGGTGATTCCCGCCGCCCACCGCTCTGAGAGGCCCGGGAGTGGGCGGTTTGGCCCGTTTTCGGCTCCAGGCCTCCCTTCACCCTTTGATTGACAGGGTTCTCAGTATTCCCGCAAGCGCCTGTCAGACAGGGCTCCCACTGATGGGAGCCTGATCGTTCGTGCGTTCAACAAGGCACGCCCGGTATGATACCAGGCCGCCTCGCCACATTCACTTCTTGTCGGAACTGATCGCCTTGTAGGCGAAAGCACCGATCACGGCGCCGATGATCGGGGCGACCCAGAAAAGCCAGAGCTGCTGGATAGCCCAGCCACCGGCGAAAACGGCGACGCCGGTGCTGCGGGCGGGGTTCACCGAGGTATTGGTGACCGGGATGCTGATCAGGTGGATGAGGGTGAGG
>JALRGF010000609.1 GCA_023253495.1 Verrucomicrobiales bacterium | reverse complement strand
GGATCGTGGGGCACCCCGGCGCAGCTCGGGTACTTCGGCGCGCCCCTGAGCCGGCCGACGCCGGGCGTGGCCAACGCCGGTCCGGGGGCCACCGGGTTTCTGGACGACACCGATGCGCTGACTTTTGCGGTCGGCCGCGGGTTTTTCACCGGGCCGGTGAGGGAGACGCTGCGTGCCGGCACCCCCGGCGCCAGCCTGGTCTACACCACCAACGGCTCGACGCCCTCGCTGACCAACGGCACCGTGGTGGCCGCGCCTGATGCCGCCACCGCCCCGTCGCTCACCCTGACGATTTACCCCGGGGCGGTGCCGCCCGAGGCGACCGGGACCAGCGTGGCCTCGATCGCCGGCACAACCACCCTGCGCGCCGCCGTTTTCAAGGAGGGGTACGCACCGACGCGTGTCGAAACGCACACGTACGTTTTCAGCACGGTCGTCGCGCGGCACACCGCCGCTGACGCCCGCAGCCGCGGCTGGCCGTCGTCGTCCGTCAACGGCCAGCTCTTCAAGTTCGGCATGAACGCCACGGCCGTGAACGCCTATACCGACGCCGCCGTGGTCGCCAGCCTGGAGTCGCTGCCGGTCGTCTCGATCGTCACGGAGCAGGCCCACCTGACCGCACCCGCCACCGGCATCTATGTCAATGCCGACCAGCACGGCCCGGCCTGGGAGCGTCCGGTCTCGGTTGAAATGTTTTTTCCCCCTGGATGGACCGAACCGTGGGGACCGGCCAGTCCGTTCCAGATCAACGCCGGCCTGCGCATCCGCGGCGGCTACAGCCGGAACGACAATTTCCAGAAACACGGGCTGCGCCTTTACTTCTCCGGCAAATACGAGGGCAAGCTGCGCACCCCGGTTTACGGTCCGGAAGGCGCCCGTGAGTTCGGCAAACTCGAACTCGGCATCGGCTCGAACTACGGGTGGTTCCGGGAATCGAGCTTCAGCAGCGGCCGCTTCAACACCATGTGCCGCGACCCGTTCGCCCGCGACACCCAGGGCGCCCTCGGCCAGCCGCACACCCGCACCCGCTACGTCCAGGTCTACCTCAACGGCGTCTACTGGGGCGTGCACTACATCGAGGAACGCGCCGAGGCGGAATTTGCCGCCAGCTACCTCGGCGGGCGCGCCGACGACTACGACGTGGTCAAATGCGGCAATCACATCGGCGGCTTCCAGACGGAGGTGACCGATGGCGATCTGCTCGCCTGGCGCACGCTCTGGCAGAAAGTCCGCGCCATCGGCACCACCGACGCCAGCAACGCGAAATACTTCGAGCTGGAAGGCCGCGAGGCCAACGGGGTGCGCAACCCGGCGCTGCCGGTGCTGCTCGACATCGACAACCTCATCGATGAGATGCTCGTCATCTTCTTCAGCGGCGACGGCGACGCCGTGCTCTCGAGTTTTCTCGGCCACAACCAGCCGAACAACTGGTGGGGGTCGCGGCGGCGCAACGGCCAGACCGGCTTCCGGTTCTTCATCCGTGACGCCGAACACACGCTGGGCGCCCCCAGCTCGGTGGTCGATCAGACCGGCCCGTGGAGCGGCAGCAACCAGAACGCCTTCAATTTTTCCAACCCGCAGTGGATGCACCAGGACCTGATGAAAAATGAGGAATACCGGCTGCGCTTCGCCGACCGCGTGCACCGCCATTTCTTCAACGGCGGCGCGCTCACCCGCGAGCAGACGGTCGCCCGCTTCAAGCGCCGCGCCGCCCAGGTGGAAAAAGCCATGACCTCCGAGTCGGTCCGCTGGGGGAATACGCAGTCGCTCTCCGGACTGCCCGCCGGGCATCCGCCGTATTACACATTCTCCGACTGGCAGGCCGCCATCGCATCGGTGGTCAACACCACCTTGCCAAACCGCACCAACACCGTGCTCAATCAGCTCAAGGCCACCAGAAACCGGCTGTACCCGCAGACAGTCGCCCCGTCATTCGTCAACGCCACCGACAACACCCCGCGCCATGGCGGCCCGGTCGATTCCGGCTTCGCCCTGGCCATGACCGCGCCGGCCGGCACCATCCATTACACGGTCGACGGCACCGACCCCCGCCTCATCGGCGGCGCGGTCGCGCCCACTGCGCTCACCTACTCCGCCCCGGTGCCGCTCGCCGGCACCGTGCGCGTGCGTGCCCGCGTCTTCACCGGCACGGCCTGGAGCGCGCTCAACGAGGCGCTCTTCACCGTCGGCGGCGTGCCCGCCAACGCCGAAAACCTCGTCCTTTCGGAAATCCACTACCACCCGGTCGAGGCCGCACAGACCGAATTCCTCGAGTTCCTCAACATCGGGTCCGCCACCATCGACCTCACCGGCGTGCGCGTGCGCGGTGGGGTGGATTTCGATTTTCCCGCGAATATCCGCCTCGCCCCGGGGGCCCGCCTCGTCGTCGCCGGTAACCTCGCCGATTTCCAGACACGCTACCCAACCGCCCCCGGCCCCGTGCTCGGACCCTTCTCGGGCACGCTGAACAATACCGGCGAGGAACTCGTTGTGACCAGTGACACCCAGGGTACGATCCGCAGCTTTTTTTATGACGACGCCGCGCCCTGGCCGGCCGCCGCCGACGGGACCGGTCCGAGCCTGGTGCTGCGCGCTCCGCACACCAATCCGGACCACGGCGTGGCGGCCCATTGGGCGGCCAGCACGGCGCCCGGTGGCGGCCCCGGGGCCAACGAGGGCGGCACCGGCGGCTTCACCGGTGCCGATCCGGCCGCCGATGCGGACGGGGACGGCTTCCCGGCTTTCCTCGAACATGCGCTCGGCACCAGCGATGCCGACGCGGCCAGCGGCCCGGGCGCGGTCCGCGCACAGGTCCAGTCGTTCAGCCCCGAGGGCGTGACCGCCGACTACCTTTCGATCACTTTCGCCGTCCCCGCCGGGGCCACTGTCGCCCACACCGTGGAAACAAGCACCAGCCTGACGCTCTGGCACTCGGGCGCGTCCAGGGTCGTGCTCGCCAGCGAATCCCCGGGCCCGGACAACTCTGTCATCCAGACATGGCGGTCGACCCGTCCGTTCTCCGCCACCGCCCCGGAATACATCCGCCTGCGCGTCTGGGTGCCGTGAAATCCGATGCCCCACGGAAATCCGTGCGCTGTCAACCATCTGCCCCCATGTCCCCGATCCCTGTCCTCCGCCGGCCGTTCGGCCGCGCCACCGGCCTGGCGGCTCTCGCCGCTCTTGTCGCACTGGCGGCTCCCGCCGGTCTGCCCGCTGAGGAGCCGACCGTTGCCGCCGTCACCCCGCTGCCCCGCGCGCACGCCCACAACGACTACGAACACCCGCGCCCGCTGCTCGACTCCCTCGACCACGGGTTCTGCTCGGTCGAAGCCGACATCTGGCTGGTCGATGACGCCCTGCTCGTCGCTCATGACCGCGACCAGGTGAAACCGGAACGCACGCTGCAGGCGCTCTACCTTGACCCGCTGCGCGAGCGCGTGAAAACGAACGCCGGCGCCGTGTACCGCGGCGGTCCGGGCTTCACTCTGCTGATCGACCTGAAATCCGAGGCTGAGGCGACCTACCGGGTGCTGCACGGCGTGCTGGCCGGGTATGATGGTCTGTTCACACGTTTCACCGCTTCGTCCACCACCCCCGGCCCGATCACCGTCATCCTTTCCGGCAACCGCCCGACCGCCACCGTCGCCGCCGAAGCGTCCCGCCTCTGCGCCATCGACGGCCGCCTGCCCGACCTCACCGCGGATCCCCTGCCCGCCATCCACCTCATGCCGCTGGTCAGCCAAAGCTGGTCGCCGACTTTCCGGTACTTCGAGGACGGGGTGCTCCCCGATCCCGACCGGGCGAAACTCCGCGATCTCGTTGCCCTCGCCCACCGCCAGGGCCGCCGTCTCCGGTTCTGGGCGGTGCCCGACCAGCCGTTCGCGTGGAAGGAACTGCACGACGCCGGCGTCGACCTCATCAATACCGACAACCTGCCCGGGCTGCGCGCGTTTCTGACTGGCGCGGGCGTGGGGAGCGAGAGATCAAAATAACCCTGATGGGCAAATCGTCGCCGCGGTCAGGAGCGCGGGCGGCGCGGAGTGCGGCCAGTGGCCGCGCGACCGGTCGCAGCGCGTGATGAGGGAACCCGCGACGTCGGGGGCCGGCCGGTGTCGCGGGAGCCTTCGCGACGCGGCTTTCCGCCGCGTTGTTCTTCGCGGGGTGGTCCTTCGCCGCGTGGTCCGGCGGCGCGCGGGCTCGGTGAGCGTCCACCGGGCGTACGCGCTCGCGCTCTTGCGGGCGCGGGCCTTGGCGCGGCGGCTTGAGGGCGGGCCGTGGCGGTGGCGTTCTGGCGCGCGAGGCGTTCGGCGGCGCGGGCCTGGGCCGGGCGCGGTTTGAGCGGGGTGTGGCGGGCGAGCAGTTGTTTCGCTTCGCCGGCGGAAAGCAGCCGCCATCGGCCGGATTTCAATTCGGGGGCGGTGAAGGCGCCGATGCGGACGCGCTGGAGCCGCTGCACGCGGTAGCCGAGCGCCTCGAACATGAGTCGGATCTGGCGTTTGAGGCCCTGGGTGAGGGTCAGGGCGATCACGCGCGGCTCAATGAGATCGACAGCCACGGCCTTGGCAAAACCGCCCTCGATCATGAGGCCTTTGAGCAGCTGGGCCCGGTCCTCCTCGCCGCGGAAAACGCGGTCGAGGGCGACCAGGTATTCCTTTTCCACCCCGAAGCGCGGGTGCGTGAGTTTTTCGGTCAGTTCGCCGGAGTTGGTCAGGATGAGCAGCCCTTCGCTGTCCTTGTCCAGGCGGCCGACGTAGTGCAGCGACTGCAGGTGCGCCGGCAGCAGGGCGTAAACGGTTTCGCGGATGCCGGCTTCGCGGCGCGGGTCCTCCAGCTCGTCGTGGCGGGTGCAGAGGAACCCGGGTGGCTTGTTGAGGATGACGGTTGTTTCGACGTGGGCCTTGACCTTGCGACCGTCGACCACCACTTCGTCGGCCTCGGTGACGCGGGTGGCGAGGTCGCGCACCTCCTGGCCATTGAGGAAAACGCGCCCCTCCGCGACCAGCTGCTCGCACGAGCGCCGGGAGCCGAGGCCGCAGGCGGCCAGATATCGGTTGAGGCGCATGCGGCCGCAGAGGAAACAAAAAGGCGGCGGACCCGGGGCCGCCGCCTGGCTTGGAGGGATGCGTGCCGGGACCGGGGAGCCGGAATGCCGGTTACTCCGCGGGCTTGGTCTTCGGCAGGCCGATCGGGGAGCGGCCGTCCTTCCAGAGGCCACGGGCCTGCATGAGCTTCACGCGCTCGAAACGCTTGAGCACACTGCGCTTGGAACCGACGGACTTGGACTTCTTGAGACTGGGATGCTGCGACATGGCGGAGACCCGTTCGGATGAAACGGGCCAATATACTAATCGCCTGCCGTCAATTGCCAAATGGTTTTTGGAGGACTTCGGGACCGGTCGGTTCCGCGCTTTCCGGATCCGTCCGCGCCTCCGGCCAGCGGGCAAGCTGTGCGGGAAACCGGCACTCCGCGCAGTCGCTGCTGTCCCGAAGGCAGAAATCCTCGTAAATCTGAATGAGGGCCTGCTGCTGATAGAGTTTTTTCTGCAGTGCCGCGGCGTCCGCCCGCCGTCCGAACAACCGGAGTGCGGCGCGCCGGGATTTTTCATTTTCGAGGGCGGCGGGCCAGGCGTGGTAGGCGGCCCAGACGGCGTTGCCCGATTCCGGATGCCGCGAAGCATACGGAAAGGCGAGGTTGGCGAGGATGTCGGCCACGCGCGCCGCGCCGATGAGCGCGAGCGGGGCGGCGACCGGGGCGCGGCCGAGAGTGAAATGGCGGTCCCAGTGCGGGTGGCGGAGACCGGTCAGGGCATCGGCCAGCGCGTGGCCGATGCTTCCGGCCCCCGGCCCGTCCGGCTCGAAGGCAGGACGGATTTTTTTCCACTGGCGGACGATGCGGGCCAGCGCGCCGAGGCGCCGGTGCGGGTGGTTCTGCGGCCGGGTGCCGGCAAGGCACCATTGCGGGGGCGCCACGGCGCAGAATTCCGCCCGGTGTTTCCACCACTGTTCCCACAGCTCGCGGAGATATTGTTTCGATTCCGGCGGCGCCTGGTCGCACAGCGGAGATTCCAGAAACCCGGCGGCCCCGAAAAGCAGGGCCTCGGCTCCGGCCGGGTGGGTGGCCAGAAGCTTCAGCGGCAGCCGCTGCGCCAGCATCATCATCGCTCCCTGATTGCGGCGGTAGCCGAGGGCGGCCGCCAGTTCCTGAAAAAGCGCCTGGTCCCACCCGTGCAGGGCAGCCAGACGCTCCAGCCGCCGCGCTTTGCGCTCCAGCCGCTGCCGCGCCGCCGCCGCCAGCAGCGACTCCACCCGCGCCACCGGCCACTCGCGCAGCGGAAACGAACAGGCACCGCAGCGGGCCTCGGCCGGCGGCGGCGGTGGCCCGGCCGGCGGAAACGCCTTTGCATCAATCCGCACTTGGGCCACTTCCCGGTGGCCGGCCGTGCGCGTGAACATCACCGCCGCCGCCGGCTGCTCGAAAAACACATGCAGCACGACCCGCTCATAGGCCGGATTCTCCGCATGCCCATGCCGCTCCCAGTCGCGCACGTCCCAATCGAGTTCCAGAAACCCCGTCCACAGCCGCCCGTCCACCCGCACCGCCACTTCGGAAAAATCCGGACCGGGTCCATGATTCCAGGTGCCGATCTGGACGATTTCAACCGGTCGGCCGCAGGTGGTGACGAACGATCGACCGAACTCCCCGGCAAACCATCGGCTCTGCAGTTCCGCCTCTGACGGGCGCGGCCGGTCGGGAGTCAACCCGGGCAGCCATTCCTCCTCCTCCCGGAACCGGCCATCGGCGAAAATGGCCGCGTGCCATGCGCGATAGGCGGCGGCCGTCATGGTTTTCGCCGGCCGCGGCCGGAGGAGGGAGGAGGCTCGGGAGGCGGGGCCGGCGGCGGTTGCAGCGTGTTCAACCACGCGCGCGCCGCCTCGGCTTCCGGCTCCTTCGGGTATTCACTGATGATCCGTTTCAGATCGACCACTGCACCCTCCATCTGGTTGGCGCGCCGCTGCATGTCCGGCACCTGCAGATAACAACGGATCTTGTCGGGCACCCGCGGGTAGGCTTTGGCCGCTTTCTCAAAGGCGGCCGCGGCGCGCTTCAGGTCGTCCGGCACATACGTCTGCACCAGCACCCCCAGCCCCTCCCAGAGCACCCCGCTGTTGCGGCGGGACGCGGCGGTTTCCACCGCCCGCAGCAACGCTTGATGATCGTCGCTCGCGCCATGCCGGCTGAGCAGCTCCTGATACACCTGAAATTCCTCGCTTTCGCGCACCGGCGGCGCAGTCCGGCGGTTGGCGAACGGCCGGTAGAGCGGATCGCCCAGAACCACATTCATCCACGA
>JALRGF010000598.1 GCA_023253495.1 Verrucomicrobiales bacterium | reverse complement strand
GATAAGAAGCCTGAGGAATTCACTGACAGAGCGCAGGCATCCATGGCCAAGCACGTGGAAGCGATGGTGGATTTCATGGGTGGTGGCGGGTGGTGGCGGGTGGTGGCGGGTGGTGGCGGGTGGTGGCGGATAGGAGCGGATGGGGGCCGGGAGCCGGGGTGGCCGCGGTGGCGGATCAAGCCCGCCGGACGAAGCGCCGGCCGGCGGCGATCATCGGGGGCAGGATCAGGAAGATGAAGAGGCACTGGTTATGCCAGCGGAAATTGAGGTTCATGAACACGCTGTTCATGGCATGAAACGCGATGAGCAGCAGTCCGTAAACAAACGACCACCGGCGCCCGAGCAACGCGAAGATGGCCCCCAACTCGAGCACCAGACCGGCCCCCAGCATGGCATTGCTCGCCGCCGGATGCGCCACCAGCCACGACTCCAGCCCGCTGCCGGCCGCCGTCTGCACGTCGGCCCGGCTGTAGGCCGCCTGCAGGTTCGTTTTGCGCAGTTGGACGGGATAGTTTGCCGCCGCCTTGATCCACCCGAAGAATCCGGACGTCGCCACTTTGGTGATCCCGGTCACGACGTAGGCCGCCACAATCGCCTGCTGCGACACAAAGGCCGCCCAGCGATCGCGCTGAAGCGGGTCGTCCGGGCCGGAAGGGTCCCTGCGCCGGTGCCGCAGCAGCCACCACCAGTGCCACAGGCACTGGGCCAGCAGAATCAACGACACCACCTGATGATGGTGTTTGATGGAGCCGTTGGAATTGACATACGTCCCGACCAGCACCGTGACCACCAGCAGCAGCGAGGTCGTCACCGCCGGCAACCGCCCGGAAACATACAGCAGCAGCACCGGCCACGAACACGCCTTGAGCACCGGCATCGCCCGCGGCAGCCAGCTCAGGTCCAGCCCCATGCCGGCCAGCCCGACCGGCATGGTCAGCGGCTGCACGGTCAGGCCGGAAGGAATCACATCGACCAGTACCAGCGCAAAGAGCAGCCGCATCGCGATCAGCTCGATTTTCGAGTGCTCCTGCGGTTGGAAAAGCAATGACTTCATTTCGGTGAGGGGGCGGCGGCGGGCAACTGGGCGACCAGGATCGGGGCGGACTCGGCCACTCCGTCATCGGTCATCTGGAGGCGCACCTGGTACAGCGCCACCCCGCCGGTCTCCGCCTCGCGGGCCACTCCGGGATACGATTCCGCCAGCCATTTCAGTACTTTTTCACCCGACGGGCGCATCTGCTCCGCGGTGGCCTGGCGGTTGCGGATGCTCCGTCCTTTTTCGTCCTTCAGGTCGTCGATCAGGTCGTCGAATTTCTTCTTCAACGAGTTCGCCTTGTACCCGCGGGTGACCGTCTCGATCATCAACGGCGTACCATCCGGTTTGCCGAGAAACATGACATAATCAAAATCATCAAAACCGGAATACATCGGGTAATGGGAGAAGGGAAACGCCTCCCGGAATTTCCGGTGTTTGTACTTCTTCTCCCGGTGCCCCTGGTACAGGCACAGGGCCCCGACGACGAGGCCGAGAGTGAGGGGCGCCAGCTGGCGACCCAGACCGGCGAGGCAGTGGCGGACTTTGGACATGCGGATCGGCGGCGACCCGGCGCCGCCTCCTGTACCATGCGGAGCGCAACCCGGCACGCAAGCGCCGCTCCGCGCTTGCATCGGCAGGCGCTGCCGGGAAAGTCATTCCGCCTCCAAGTTTCAGCCCCATCCGTTCTGCCATCGGCCCCGCCACGCCCCACTGTCATGTCCCGAGCACGGCCCACACCCGCACCCATGGCTCACCGCCTCCGCTTCCGGACGCTGACCGCCGCCTTCCGGCTCGCCCTCTGCGCGCTGCCGGTCCTGCTCGGCCCGGCCGGCTGCCGCCGCGCCACCACTCCCCCCGCCGCCCCGACCGGACCGACCCCCGCCGAATCCGCCGCCGCCCTCGAAGCCCTCAGCGGCAAGGCCCCCGTCCGCATCGCGTGGCTGGAAGGACCTCGGCTTTTTTACTTCGACAGCACGCAGCCGGCCGCCCCGCGGATGCTGCGCGACGCCCCCGCCCAGGAACGCCCGGTCTTCACCCCCGACGGCGCCGCCCTGCTCCTCAGCGACTCCGGGAAAATCATCGCCCTCACCCTGCCCACCGCCGAGACGCGCCCGCTCACCGATGGCCACGCCTTCGCCACCGCCCGCGATCCGCAATCGAACCAGGACTGGGTCTACGCCACCGAATCCGCCGACGGCCGCTCGGTCTTCCGGTTCCCGCTGCAAGACCCGGCCCGCCGCGAATCGTTCTGGACCGGCGCCCCGTTCGACCCGCGCTCGGCCCAGGTCTCGCGCGACGGCCACCGCCTCGCCGGAAAATTCTTCGGCACCCACGGAGGCACCGGCGAGGTGCGCGACATGCAATGGACCCGCATTTCCGGTCAGCAACCGCTCGCCCTCACCCCCGACGCCTCCCACCTCGCCGCCATGCTCGACGGCACCGGCCGCCGCCTCCGCTTCTTCCACCCGTCCGGCCACCCGTGGGACCGTGAATCGGACGACCTCAGCCCGCCCGCCCGCTGGCAGGCGGAAATTCCCCAGGCCCCATGGGCCGGCCTCAGCACGCGCTTCACCGACGCCCGCTGGTCCCACCACCCGCGTTTCCTCGCCCTGTGCCAACCGGGGGCCGGCACACCCGCCCGCCTCGCCCTCGCCCGCCTCTCGCCGACCGCCCACGAAATCGAATCCCTCGCCGTGCTCGCGGCCAACGGCCCGGAAGTCCGCGCCTTCGACGCCTGGGTCGGCGGCAGCCACGGCGCCGCGCTCACCGACTGGCCGGAATCACCGCCCAGCCACCGCCCGCCGGAAGAGGACGCCAACGGCGCCCCGCTCCACTGGCCCCGCTCGCTCGACGGCATCACGTTCCTGTGGGACACCCGCCACGCCACCAACTCCCTGCCCGGCCGCGACTCGACCTGCCAGCTCACCCCGCGCGGCACCGCCCGCTTCGGTGAATGGGGCGACCTGCTCCTCGACGGCGGCACTTTTGAAGCCGACCCGCCGTCGGCCCGCGCCGTGGCCGCCGCCGCCCGCGCCACCAACACCTTTGTCCTCCAGCTCCTGCTGACCGAATCCACCGACGAGGAAGGCCCGCTCTCGACCCGCCTCGCCGCCCTGCAACTGACCGGCAACCGCGACGCCTTTTCGCTTTCGCGTGTCGATCAGGCGCTCGTCTTCCGTGCCCTGATCGACACCGGAGACGGCACCCCGCCCCGCGAATACCAGAGTACCATTTCCCCTCTCGCCATCACCGCCGGCCGACCGTTTCACCTGCTTATCGAACTGCGCGATGGCAGCGTGATCTGGACCATCGACGGCCAGCAGATCGGCGATCCCCAGCCGCTCGCCGCCGGCACCCTGACCGGCTGGAATCCGGACGAGGTCAACCGCCTGGTTTTCGGCGACGACGCCATGCGCAGCACCATCGGCTGGCGCGCCCGCATGGAAAAAATCCTCATGCTCGACCGCGCCGTGCCGTTTGACGAATTGCGCGACGACCGTGGCAATGCCGCCGCCGTCACTTCCCGGCGCCCCGGTTCCGTGCTCCGGGTGCGCGCCACCCTGATCGAAACCACCCCGGCGCCACCCCCCACCCCCGGCCGCCCCCAGCTCGTTCAGCAACTCTACGAAATTCAGGAAGTCCTCTCCGGGCAGCTCAAAGTCGATCCGCTCGCCGTCTGGCACTGGGCCACCCTCGACGGCCAGCCGGTCGTCTCCCGGCCCGCCGAGGTCGGCAAAACCTACGACCTGCGCATCTCCCCGCTGATCCGCCACCCGGAAGTCGAACTGGAAGAAACCCACCTCGGAGCCGAAGGCCTCATCGCCCCTGCGTATCTCGATGTTGCCCCGCCCCAGAACCCGCCCACCCTATCCCCGTCCACTCCGCCCCCCGCCAATGAAGCCGACCGTTGACTGCCGCCGGGTCCTGCTCCCGCTGCTCGGCGTGGCCCTGTTCTTCGCCGCCGTTCCGTACGGCCGAGCCGACAGCGCCGGCTTCGCCCGCCTCGCCCTGGACCTCGCCACCGAGGCCACCGCCGCCAACCGCCGGGCCGTCGCCGGCGCCACTCCCGGCTGGCTGTTCCTCACCTCCGAATTGCAACACGTCGGTACCAGCGACTTCTGGGCCCGCCCGGAGGCCACTCCGCAGGGTGACCCCGCCGCCACCATTATCGCCTACCACCAGGCCCTGCAGGCCCTCGGCGTCACCCTCGTGGTTGTGCCCGTGCCGGCCAAAGCCGCCATCTACCCGGACCATCTGACCGCCGGCCAACCGCCCGACGCCGCCCGGCCGAGCGCTCCGTTTTTCGAAACACTCGCCGCCGCGGGCGTGATCGCCCTCGACCTCGAGCCCGCCTTCCGCCGCGAGCGGGCCGACCAGAAGGTGTTCTGCGAACAGGATTCGCACTGGTCGCCCGGCGCCTGCCTGCTGACCGCCCGGCTCATCAGCGAGCTGCCGGCCGTCAGCACCCTGTTTCCTCCGAAGGAAATCGTGCCGCGCGCCGGCGAGGAAATCCTCATCACCGGCGATCTCGTCGCCGGCGCCGATGCAGACGCCCCCCCGCAGGAATCCCTCACCATCTTCAAGGCCGCCGCCCAGCCGGTGCCACCGGACGACAGCAGCCCGATCCTGCTCGTCGGCGACAGCCATACCGTCGTCTTCAGCGAGGCCGGCGGTACCATCCGCCACCACACCACCGGCGCCGGCCTGCGCGACCACCTCCAGGCCCGGCTCGGCCAGCCGCTCGCCGTGGTCACCACCGCCGCCTCCGGTGGCGACGGCGCCCGCGGCCTGCTCGCCCGCAAAGCCGCCGCCGATCCGGACTTCTGGAAAAACCGCAAACTGGTCATCTGGTGCTTCAGCGCCCGGGAATTCACCCAGGGCCGCTGGCGCCCGATCCCCCCGCGGCCCGGCGCCTGACCCGCGACCCCGTCCCTTTTCACCACATCATCCCCATCCATATCATCATGAAACCGCTCGCCCTGCTCTGCGCCGCCCTGATTCTCACCCCGGCCTTCGCCAAGGA
>JALRGF010000383.1 GCA_023253495.1 Verrucomicrobiales bacterium | reverse complement strand
GTGAAGGCCGGCGAACTCGGCGGGGTGCTCGACGTCGTGCTCAACCGTCTGGCCGAATACCAGGAGAAGGCCCAGAAGCTGAAGAACAAGATCGTGTCGGCGATGGTCTACCCGGTCATCGTCATGTTCATCGCGGTGGCCATCGTCTTCTTCCTGCTCCTTTTCATCGTTCCGAAGTTCAAGAAGATCTTCGAGGAAATGCTCGGTGCCGAGGAACCGCTGCCGCTCATCACCCGCGTCGTCACCGGTGCTTCCGGCTGGCTCATCGAACGCCCGTTCTTCCTGCCCAACGGCCTGCTGCTCATCATGGGGGCCTTCGCGCTCTTCATGGCCTTCAAGGCGTTTTCCAGCACCGTGAAGGGGCGGGAAATCGTCGACCGCCTCAAGCTCAATCTGCCGGTCTTCGGCGACATCCAGCGCAAAAGCGCGATTTCCCGGTTCAGCCGCACCCTCGGCACCCTGGTGACTTCGGGCGTGCCGATCCTGCAGGCCCTCAACATCACCCGTGACACCTCCGGCAACGTGGTCGTCGCCAACGCCATCAACAAGGTGCATGACGCGGTGCGCGAAGGGGAATCGATGGTCGCTCCGCTCGAAGCCAGCAAGGTCTTCCCCGCCATGGTTATTTCCATGGTCGACGTCGGTGAGGAAACCGGTCAGCTCCCCGAAATGCTGCTGAAAATTGCCGACGTCTACGACGACGAAGTCGACAACTCGGTGGCCGCCCTGACCTCGCTGCTCGAGCCGATCATGATCGTGTTCCTCGCGTTGATCGTCGGGGTGATCGTGCTGGCGCTCTTCCTGCCGCTGGTGAAAATCATCCAGAAGCTGCAGCAGTAAACCCGAGGCCGCGGCCGCCAGCCCTCCCGGCAGCCGCCCTGTCCACCCCACACCCCTTGTTTGCCATGAAGTCATTTTCTTCTTCCGGAAACCGCCGCGGCGGTTTCACCATGGTGGAAATCCTCGTCACCATCAGCATCATCGCCCTGCTCGCCTCCCTCTCGATCGTGGCCATGGGACACGCCAACCGGACGTCCAACCGCGAGAAAACCAAGGCCTACCTCAAGACCATCGAACTGCAGCTCGACCGCTACCGGAATGACAACGGCAGCTACCCGCGCCCGAAGGAAGGCAGTGAAGGCACCACCGTGCTGGTCGGCGGGACCAACTATTCGGTCGGCGGCGCGGTCACGCTCTACCAGGCGCTGACCGGCGACGGTGACGACGCCATCGAAGGCGGGGACACCGGCTCCCAGGGTCGGGCCGGCTCACTGCCGGATGTGCCGGTTTACTGGCCGGATGCCGACCCGCAGGGGGCCCAGCGGATCGCCCGGGCGGCCGACGGCAAGTGGTATATTGGCGACGGTTTCGGAGTCCCTTTTCAGTACAAAGTGCCGCCACCGGTCGACCCCCGCAACCCCGACAGCATCGAGAACCTGCGCAATGAATACCGCAACCCGGGATCCTATGACCTGTGGTCTTACGGCGGTGACTACAACAACGAAGAAGCCTGGATCAAGAACTGGTAAGATGCGGCTTCCGCCCTCGCCGGAGGGCGTGACAAAGCGCGTGTTTTCCCGGCTCCTTTTCATCTGATGACCGGGTCGTCCGATCCTGAACGCCCGGGCCCGGGACCATCACGGCGAGGGCTGCCGATGGTGGCGTGGATCCTGATCGCCCTCGCCGCCGGGCTGGCCACCGGCCTCGCGCTGCGCGGCGCCGCTTCTCCGGAATCCGCTGCCGCGTGGGCCGCTGGTCTGAAGGGATTGGCCTCCTTCATTCTCGGTTTGCTGCGGCTCCTCGCCACACCGCTGATCTTCACCGCCATCCTCATGGCCTTGGTCAAGGCCGAGGTCTCGGGCCGCAGCGGCGCCCGTCTGCTCTGGTTCATCAGCACCAATACCCTGGCCGCCATCCTCATCGGCCTGCTGGTCGCCAACACCCTGCGCCCGGGCGACGGAGCCAACCTGCCACGCCCCGAAGCCGCCAGCGCCGCCGCCCTGGCGGAAAAACCGGTTTTTGATCCGTGGCGCGACTTCGTGCTGAAGTCGATACCGAAAAATTTCATCGATCCATTCCGGGAAAACGACACCATCGGGATCATCCTGCTGGCCCTTGTTCTTGGCGCCGGTTTGCGCGCGCTGCGCCTGCGCGGCGGCACCCCGGCCGCCCACGTGGCCGGAGTGGTGGCCGCCGCTGAAACCGTCTTTGAACTCCTGCTCGTGCTCCTGCACTGGCTCTTCAAGGTGGTGCCGTTGGCCGTCTTCGCGGTCGTCGCCGCGGTGGTCGCCAGTCAGGGGCTGGCGCCGCTGCTCTCGATGGGCTGGTTCGTTCTCAGCGTGCTGCTCGCCCTGCTGCTCCAGGCGGGATTCTACCTGCTGCGTCTGCGCCGCGGCTCGTGGATCCGGCCGCGCCACTTCCTGAAGTCCGCTGCCGAAGCCCTCGCCGTCGCTTTCTCCACCGCCAGTTCCACCGCCACCCTGCCAGTCACCTACCGCTGCGCCACCCGGAAACTCGGGGTCCGCCCGGCCAGCGCCAGCCTCGGCGTCATGGTCGGCGGATCCATGAACAACGACGGCACCGCCCTCTACGAGGCCATGGCCGCCCTCTTCATCGCCCAGGCCATCGGCCAGCACCTCGACCCCGCCGCCCAGATCCTCCTCGTCCTGATGTCGGTCGTCGCCTCCGTCGGCGCCGCCGGCATCCCCGAAGCCGGCCTCATCACCATGATCGCCGTCTTCACCGCCGTCAAACTGCCGGTCGAATACATCCCGCTCCTCCTCACCGTCGATTGGTTTCTCGACCGCTGCCGCACCGCCATCAACGTCATGGGTGATCTGACCGTGACCGGTCTGCTCGATGGACGGAACCGCGCCGCCACTTCCTGACGCCGATCCGATGCGGGACTCTCGTGATTCGCGACTTCAGGATTGACTCGATCCGGGAAATTTTCCATTCTGTAAAAATTATGAAGTCCGTTGTTCGCTCCCTCAGTCTTCTGGCGGCCGTATCCGCCGCTCTCCCGCTGTCCGCCGCCACCCTCGCGCACCGCTACTCGTTCAATGGCGACACGGCTGACTCGGTCGGCGGCAACAATGGCGTGCTTCTCAATGGCGCCTCGGTCACCAGCACCCACCTCACCCTGCCGGGGACCGGCACCGGTGCCGGTGCCGCCAACATGGGGTTCACCTCGATCGTCGGCATCGGAACGAATTTCGGCTCCTCCGGTGTGACCATCGAAAGCTGGTACACCGACAACGGGTCCGGTACCTGGTCGAAATTGTTCACCTTCGGCACCAGCAACGCCGGCCAGGAAATCGCCTTCACCAATTTCCGCGGCGGCGGTGACCTCGCTCCCGGCCTCGACCGCAACGGCAACAACTTCCTCGCCGGCTACCCCGGAGGCAGCAACACCCGCCTGAGCACCGGCACCGAACACCACCTCGTCGTCGCCGTCGCCAGTGACGGCACCACCAACCTGTGGGTCGACGGCACCCAGCAGATCACCAACCTCGCCACCAATCCGCTGAGCAACGTGGTCAGCTCGACCGAATCGATCGGGGCCACCGCCTGGAACGACCCGGGCCACAACGGCACAGTCAACGAATTCCGCATCTGGTCCGGCACCCTGACCGGCGACGAGGTCACGCGCAATCTGGGCCTCGGGCCCAATGTGGTTCCCGAGCCCATGACCTTGGCGATGGTTGCCCTCGGACTGCTCGGGATTTTCCGCCGCCGCCGTTGAGCGACCACCGCACGTCCGTAGCGTTGCTTCCAGCCAACCAGTCGGCGTAGCGTTCGACCACCAGCCTGTCTTGTGCCCGGCCCCCGTGATCAGGCTCACCCTCAGGGTGAGTCGACGATCGCTTCCGTAAAACGCTCACCCACTCTGATTTGAATGGCAGGGAGTGGATCGAAGCCATTTCATTCCCGCTTTGAGGTTTCAGGGTCCACCGTCGCGGTGAGACACACCAACTCCTTCGCCCTCAGTCTCCGTTTTCGGGCCATACCCCCCGTCGCCCCTTGTCGCTTCTACGGTATCTGGCGGAGCAGCCGCCGCACTTCCGAGAGGGTCGGCAATCCTTTGCGGACGCGCAGCACGCGTCCCTGGTCATCGACCATCACGGTGGCGGGAAGCACCGCCTCGCCGAGATGGCGGATCAGAAGTTCCTTCATGGCCGCCCGCTCGCTTTCGGAAACCGTGTCGAGCAACGTGTAGCTCGGGGAGTGCTCACCCCGATACGCCGCCAGCGCATCCGCGCCGTCCGCCGGATCGATCGGAAACCCGAGCAGCGCCACCTCCGCTTCGGGCAATGCCGCGCGCAGGTCCGCGAGATGCGGCAGTTCACCCCGGCACACCGCGCACCACGTGGCCATGGTGGTGACCAGGCGCAGTCGCGACGCCTCGGCCCCCGGAATCGGTGATTCCCATCGGTCGACGGCTAACGGCCTTCCGGATGCCGGCGGAGCTCCCGCTGGCGATGGCGCCGTGACCTTTACGTCGGAGGCCTCCTCACCGGCCGGTTCTTTGACCGTGACCAGGGAGCCGGCTGGCACGCGACCGACATCGCT